>JAGLHQ010000327.1 GCA_023143375.1 Planctomycetota bacterium | reverse complement strand
CCCCCTGTGTCAGGATAGTTGTCGCCTCTTTTTGAAAGATTGTGTGTGAGGAGGGGGCACAGTATGGTTGAGGGGATTCCGCCCGCAGGAGGATAACGGGAAGGAGCCCGTAGGGCGACTGGACGTTAGCCTCCTGCGGGCGGAATCCCGAGCTCTCACCATCAATCCTTGACGAGATTACAGCATATGAATAAGTACCCAAAAGAGCTAAAAGAAAGCATAATAGCACGAATGTTGCCGCCAAATAATGTCAGTGTTTCTGAGATAACGCGTGAAACAGGGATACCAAAAGATACTCTCTATTGCTGGCGTATCAAAGCGCTAAAAGGAGATATTGCCGTACAACCAAGTGCCCATAATGGGTTGAGTAGCGAAGAAAAATTCAACATCGTTTTAGAGACAGCAAGCCTCAACGAAGTCGAACTTGGTGAATACTGCCGTCGCAAAGGGCTATTCCCTCAGCAGATCAAGGCATGGCAAGAAACCTGTAAGCAAGCTCATGCTCCACTTGCCCCAAAGGCAGATCGGACAGTAATGCGCACCCAGAAAAAGGAAATTAAAAAACTAGAGATGGAATTAAGACGAAAAGAAAAAGCACTTGCTGAGACTGCAGCTTTATTGGTTCTTCAAAAAAAAGTCCGGTCTCTCTGGGAGGATCCAGAGGACGAAAAACAGACCACAGGAAGAGGATCAAAGTGATTGATTGGATTGATAACGCCAGTGCAACTGGAGCACGTCAATCTAAGGCTTGTGAGATTCTTGGGATATCTTCTCGGACATTACAACGTTGGCGCAGGAATGGCCAGGTAAAGGCCGATGGCAGGGGGCGGATAGGAAAGCGCAGGGCACCAAAAAATAAACTTTCTACGAGGGAGCGTCAACGCATATTAGATACTGCCAATACACCAGAATTTGCCCAGTTACCCCCGAATCAAATTGTCCCAAGACTTGCCGATCAGGGACAGTATATCGCGTCCGAATCGACTATTTATCGCATTTTACGGGAAGTCAATCAATTGGCCCACCGAGGCAAGGCGAAACCTCCCACTCGTAAGCGTCCTGAGCCATTACAGGCTAACGCACCAAACCAGTTATGGAGTTGGGACATAACTTATCTGGCCACCACGGTAAAGGGGGTGTTTTTCTATCTTTATTTAATCATGGATATTTTCAGTCGTAAAATCGTGGGTTGGGAAGTCTACGAAACAGAATCTGCAGACCAGGCCTCAAAGTTATTTCGGAAGACTTATTTGCGCGAAGGGATAGCCGGGGACGACTTGGTCCTCCACTCTGATAATGGATCACCGATGAAAGGCGCAACTATGTTGGCTACACTGCAACGACTCGGTGTTATGCCGTCATTCAGTCGTCCTTCGGTCAGTGACGATAACCCGTATTCTGAAGCGCTGTTCAAGACACTCAAATATCATCCAGCCTTTCCCGACAAGCCTTTCGACAGCCTTGAGGAAGCAAGAAACTGGGTTGATGGCTTCCGTCATTGGTACAATGAAGAACACCGCCATAGTGCTTTGAAGTTCGTTACGCCAGGTCAACGCCACAGGGGTGAGGATATCGCCATTCTTGAGCGGCGTCACATGCTATATGAGGCTGCAAAGTTAAGCCTACCTGGGCGCTGGTCTGGCAAAACACGAAACTGGACGCCAATTGGAACCACATACCTTAACCCTGGAAAACCTGTGAAAAAGGAGGTCGAACTCAAGCAAGCTTTTGGATAAAAAATGCGACAACTCCCTTGACATCTACCGGTATCGAGCCGTTGACAAAGAAGGCAAGACTATTGACTTCTTGCTGACCAAGAACCGAGACAAGTTGGCCGCCAAACGACTCCTGATTAAAGCAATCGGCAACAATGGAGTTCCCGAGAAGATCACCATCGACGGAAGTGTTGCTAACAAGTCTGCTCTCGAAGAGTATAATAGCGAGAACGGC
>JAGLHQ010000326.1 GCA_023143375.1 Planctomycetota bacterium | reverse complement strand
GACAAAATTGACGCGTCCGTCTCAGTCGTAGTATCTTCCATCTTGAGATGGAACACGTTTTGAACGTCTTCGCCATCCCAGGACATACGAGCGGTCAACCTGATAACATCACCGACTGAAGCTGGCATTTCGGTACCTCTCTCTGAGCAGACTGTAAAGTTTACTTTACATTCTTACTCGGAAATAAAGCTGGGTGGGATGGGAGCTATCACAACGCGGTTGGCGACGCGATAAGCGACAATGTTTTTCTTGCCAGCATCGGCAAGCTGAGTGTTGATGTCTTTAATAGCGGCGTCTAGCTTCATGCGCCGCTTGATGTTCTTTGGCGGGATATAATCGGACATTGGTAAACCCTTTCAGATAAAAGAAGGACGGACGCCCTTTGGCGGTCCTGACGGACCTTAAAGGGCGCAGCATCCTCTCCCTACTTAACATTTAATCACATGTTGGTACTGCTTGTCAACCGAGTGGCTCAACCCACTTAAATTGCTCATTGTCAACGTCCATGTCAGGGTGGAACCACATCGTTTGATACTCGTAAGAATCAGCGAGATATTCATCCATAATGATGGTTGCGATAGTTTCTGTTGGGGTATCGAAGTGGGCTAACCAAATCTTACGGTCAGTGACGTGGCCCTTATGAGAGACAACTACTTGAAGACAGAGGTAAGTTTCATCGTACTTAGTTACAGTCCCTACCTCATGGATGCGAACTTTCTTGAGCATTGGAAGCTCCTTCCAGCAGGGAGAGGATGCTGCACCCTTTAAACGTCCAAAGCGGCGAATATCGGGGGTACTCTAGCGGCGCTCCACACCTGTTTACAGTGTTGAGTTGCTCGGCCCCCAATTTATTGCCCTACGCCTTTGCGTCGACGGCGCTGCGTGGCAAAGTAAGTATTTATTAGGGCAGTGACCCAGGGTGCCCAGGAATCAGCTACACGATTGTAGTTGCCCCAAGCAGCTTCCCAGTCAAATCCGATTGCGTTGGCGACAAAGTCCGCAGCCCACAATCCAATGGCCGTAATTCCTGCGGCGGTCAAGCCATCATCACCATCATTATGGACCTCACCGAATGGAGGAAGGAACTTACGACCTTGCGAGCGCAAGGTGTTGGTCGTGAACCGGACAAGTGCAGCAGTTTGCGGCGGCAGACTGGTGTCACTCGCCAACGTGCCCGCAGTCAGCACCGGCCAAGCCTGCTCACCCATGAACCGCTCGGCGGTCAGGTTGTACAAATTTATGCTGTCGAAGGTTAGCGCAAGCGGCATAGCCTGGTTGATGTGCGCGTAGGCATCATCCAGATGGTCAGCGAGATCG
>JAGLHQ010000325.1 GCA_023143375.1 Planctomycetota bacterium | reverse complement strand
TCTTCCTGTACAGTAATCTGTACATCCTGAGTATCCGTCAACTCTCCGGAATCTGTCAAGGTTAAGGTGATTGTACCAATGCCGGACGCGTTCTCCACAGGATCAATCGTAAGTGTGTCAGCATCAATTGACGCGGTGAACAAAGTTTCATCTGCCCCGGATACCGACCAGATAAGGGCGGCAGGAGCGTCTTCCGCGTCTTGCTTGTTTCCGCTAAGGTCTATTGTCACAGGTGTATTTTCCAGTGTTTTAATGTCAGTTACCACAGGTGTAATTTCAGGCGCAGTGTTACCTATCGTTACCGTTATATTCTGAACAGCAGCCAATCCGTCGGAATCTGTCAAAATCAATGCAACTACACCAGATCCCGAAGTGTCTAATTCAGGCATAATCGTAAGTTCGTCAGCCGCCAGGTCGATTGAAGCGGTAAAGAGCGTTTCAGCTACTCCAAAAATCGCCCAGGTAAGGTTATTACCGTCACCAGCAGGACCGTCTTCCGCGTCTGACTCATAACCGGTTAAATCCCGAACTTCGGGTGTATTTTCAGGTGTCGTGATGTCAGGTATAGTAGAGGTAATAACCGGAGCACTACCGCTGTTAAATATCCAGTTTATGTTATTCCCGCTATTCAGCGAATTCTCCGCGTATATTGCACTTCCGCCCGAGGCATCTGAATAGCTCGCGTCTACATAGTCAATATCATGTATGCCGTTCATTACCAGATCCCAGGCAAATGTTGTGTCGGATTGCAGAACAACAAGATTATCTGATACACCTCGCAGTACCAGGATTCCTCCCAAATCTACTGTCACTATATCTTCGTCATCTATTGTTATGATTGTACCTTCTGTTGTACATGAAAGCATTCCCCCGCTCTCCACCGTTATGCCTCCGTTGAAGGTTGTATTCCCCCCAAGAGAAAGGGTGCCTTCCCGCACTATCACTGCCTCTGTTAGTGTAAGCGTGCCTGATGTAACCGCAATATTCCATGGCTTATTAACAGTGAACACGCCTGTCGGAAATGCATCCGCGTTTAAGGTAAGGGTTTGAGCGTTTGTCCCTGATAGTGTAATGTTTGCCGTGCCTTGATTAAACGCAGCCCCGACAATTATATCCCCCTGAGCGTCAATGGTTCCTGTAAATACTCGTCCATCCGTAAGTGTGAGAGTGCCGGCAACTACCATTGTATCGCCTAAAGACATGTTTACTCTATTATAGAAACCATCCGTTTTATTAACTTCAACATTATAGAAGGTTTCACTGACGTCAACATTAAAAGCGTTATTCCAACCCGCAAAAAGAATTGTTCCTGTACCTTCATCAAAAATTCCACCTGTCTTGGTAAAATTGGAAGCACTAGCACTGAGTACGGTGCCAAGGTACAAAGTAGCCGGCGCAATAAATATACCTCCTGCCTGACTAAAACCACCGGAAGAAAGTATCATGTCATTTCCATTGTAAATAAAGTTGGCTGTCCCGCTAAAATCACTCGTAAGGGTTAATCCGTCTAACCCGCCGCCGGCGTTAAACACTATCGAATCACTCGCGTCGCTCGCGCTGTCAAGATAAAGATGAGGGCCTGTGCCCCCCTCAATTGTATAAGTCTGGGCTACGCCGTCGTTGGCAAAATTGAGCCTGGCTGAGCCGCCACCACCAGCATTAAACGCGCTTCCCTGATTTATATCCCCTAAAGCATCAATAGTGCCTACCCCTACATCTCCATCCGTAAGCGTAAGAGTGCCGGCGACTACCATTGTATCGCCTGAAGCAATGAGTAAATTATCGGAAAGATCATAAGTTTTGTTAATTGTCACATTGTACAGGGTTTCACTGGTGTCAACGTTAAAGGCGCTATTGTGTCCGGCAAAAACAATTGTCCCCGTACCTTCATCAAAAATTCCACCCGTTTTGGTAAAATCGGAAGTTTCACCACCACCTACGGTGCCAAGGTACAAAGCAGCCGCGGGCGCGATAAATATACCTCCTGCCTGGTTAAAACCGCCGGAAGAAAGTATCATGTCATTGCCATTGTAAATAAAGTCGTTCGTCCCGCTAAAATCACTTGTAAGGGTTAATCCGTCTAACCCGCCGCCGGCGTTAAACACCACCGAATCATTCGCGTCGCTCGCACTGTCAAGATAGAGATGAGGCCCTATGCCTCCCGCGATTGTATAAGTCTGGGCTGTACCGTCATCGGCAAAATTGAGCCTGGCTGTACCACCATTAAACGCGCTTCCCTGGTTTATATCCCCCTGCGCGTCAATGATTCCTGCTACTCTCCCATCTGTCAAAGTAAGAGTGCCGTCAACTACCATTATATCGCCCGAGGAAATAGTTAACGTGTCCTCAAAACCATAAGTTTTGTTAATTGTCACATTGTACAGGGTTTCACTGGTATCAACGTCAAAGGTGCTATTGTAGCCGGCAAAGACAATTGTGCCTGTGCCCCCGTTAAAGGTTCCGCCTGTTTTGAT
>JAGLHQ010000324.1 GCA_023143375.1 Planctomycetota bacterium | reverse complement strand
ACACGGAACATGATCTGTCTTTCCGGCTCAACGATCCTTTCAAGAATATTTGCTTCGATATATTCCGGATGCTTTTTAAGCACGGGTCCTAAGGAATCCAAGACCTCTTTAACGGCCTGGTGGAATTCTGTTTCCCCAGGATTGCGGTTGAGAACTTTTTCATAAACAGCCTGAATAGTGGCATCTACTCCCATTTTACTAATCCTTCCATTGCAAAAAATTAAATTAAGTTACACCGATATAACAATAAATCGATTTATGTCATTTTTTTACGGGGTTAATATCTGCGAATTCCCATTGGTTTTGCCCGAACTCCCGCTTCTCTTCGGCAATCAACTGCCGGACTATAACTTGTATCAGTATGTATTAGCAATGTCAAGAGGGTTTAGCGGGCAATTAATCGGTAATTTTGCCGATTAATCATTAGTTTCGGCAATTTTGTTTGTTATTTGCCGGGTTTATGTTATAATTTGGCTGATAACGGGATGCGTATGTTGCGTCAACGGCGATATTGCCAATTTTGGGATTTTAAAAATGCGTAAAAAAAATGAGAAAAAAATAGCAATACTTAACGTTCTTAAGGAACAGGGTACTGCGGTAAGCTCTCCTGAAATAACCAAGCTTCTTAGTTTGAGCGGATCCGATTTCAGCGAACGTACGGTACGTTTATATCTAAAGGAGCTTGACGAAGCCGGTTTTACGGTTTCGCATGGTAAGCGTGGTCGCAAGATCACCGAGTCCGGTCTTGCGGAACTTCAGTCTTCCCGTTTAAACCAGGGCCCCGGTTATCTGTCAGCGAAGATCGACCAGATGATCTATCGTATGAGTTTCGATCTTCCGATGCGTAGCGGTACCGTAGTGGTTAATACATCTCTTGTCGATCCGTATCAGCTAGCAAGTGTGAAGGATAAGATCTGCAAGGTTTTTGCCGACGGTTATGGTATGGGCAGGCTGATGAGTTTGATAGGTCCAGGTGAGACGATAGGTGAACTTACGGTTCCTCAAGACAAGATCGGTTTTTGTACAGTTTGTTCGATCACCGTAAACGGCGTACTTCTCAAACACGGTATCCCGATGGCTTCTCGTTTTGGCGGTCTTTTAAAACTTAAAGACGGTAAGGCGGTTCGGTTTACCGAGATGATCCATTATGACGGTACGAGTATCGATCCATTGGAAGTTTTTATTCGCAGCGGAATGACGGATTATCATGGTGCGATCAGCGATGGTAACGGTCTTATAGGAGCTAGTTTTCGTGAAGTTCCGGGGCAAAGCCGGCAGCGTCTTATTAATATAAGCGAACGGCTGAATGAGGTCGGTCTCGGAGCGATCATGGAAGTAGGGCTGTCTGACGAGCCGCTGCTTGAGATCCCTGTTTCGCATGGCAGGGTTGGGGTTATTATCGCAGGCGGGCTAAACCCCATAGCGATCCTGGAAGAGCGAGAGCATCGGGTTGTTTCCCGTGCGTTGTCCGGCTTGATCGAATATGACCGTCTTTTCCCTTACGAAGAGTTTACCTCCCGGTTCGCGAAATACCTCTAGCTTACTTTCTCAAACTGACCGATTGGTCAGTTTGAGAGTCGTTAGTCGTTGGTTTTTAGTCGTTAGGGAAAGATACGGCCTGGCGGCCGATACATTTTTATAAAAAACAGTTGTCATGCAACTTTTTAAATTGCCGTGGCTTACGTTAACATTAAGATCGTCGACGGTCAGTTTGAGTTATTTTATTGTTATATACCAAATTAAAGCAATATGTTCGATCATCGCGGTACTGGAACGGTATCGCTGAGAGGTATCTCGCCGCGAAGCAGTTTTCCGGCCTCTCCTGTAAGTCGCAGATAAAAGTCACTCGGTAGTCCGTTCATTGTTAAGAATTTCACCCCGTCACTTGTAGGCGGGTTGTTTGTGCATTTGAAGATGGCGGTTGCTTCGTCGACCTCATCGAACATTGCGATATAGATCATCTCGGCGCCTGCCTTTTTGTTGGCCACTATCTGCGACCACATAAACTGGCCGTCGCGTCGCGGGATCGAGGCGAGTTTTTTGCCGGTCAGGTTGTGCCAGCTAAATCCTGGAAAGACGACCGGCATATAGTCGATTCCATGCTCTTTTGCCCAGACAACATCCTTGTTCCAGTATTTTTCGGCGTGTTTTTTGGCTCCTGACACGGTACCAAAGCGTCCGACTGACCACGGGCTGATCACATCGGCCATCAGCAGTACCTTATGCAGTTCCGGACTCTGCGTCGCATCGTTGTCCTGTGCGCGCCATCCGGTGGCGGTGCCCAGCATCACGCTGCATCCGTCTGCGTTGAATTTTTTAAGCAGTTCCGTGCATTCCTTGAAACCGGGGCGTCTTTTGATCTTGCCGTTAAAACCGACACCCCAGATACCCACGACGGGTTTTCCATTATGATGCTGGAAGGCGGGGTCTTCGGTGATGTGCATTTTGTCTCTCAGCATGCGCCAGTCGTCGAAGACTTTTATGATATAATCATCCGGTATCCCGGTGAGGTCATACATGATCGTATATGTTCTTCCGTATCGGTTTGCTCCTTCACGTGCGCTGGATAGCACCTTGTCCTTGTGGTATCGCAATGTTTTGTCCTTTAGCCCATTGGCGAAGCGCTGGACGAAAGCTCCGTCGATGCCGTAGTCTCGCATCCACTTAAAGTGGCGGAGTACGGTTTTACGGTTGTGCGAGCTGAAGGTCCTGGCCGGGGTTCCGTCTTTATAGCGGAAGGCGGTGGTGTAGAGTTCGTCGTCATCGAATTCCGAAACGTCCGGCCACTGATCGACGGCGATATTTCCGGGCTGGAAAGGTTTGCCGAGGTCTTTTGCCCAATGCGTCCAGGTGAGGTTGGCTCCGTCGCCTTCGCAGTTGAACCAGCCTTGATAGCCGGTCATCACTTTTCCTTTCAGCGTGCCGGGATCGGCGCTCCGGACCGATGGCCCGGTATATGGCTTCAGCACATCCTCACGCTCTGACGCGAATACTGTTTGCGGGATGGCGGCACAGATAAGAGCCATGATCAGGAATCTGCTTTTCATAGACATGCGATAAAGAGATCCCAACCCTTTTTGGATACTATTTCTGTTCGGAGTTTGATTTAAGAAGTTCATGTTCATTCCTTTGCTTTAATTCATATAGAGTTTACTTAAAAGGGTAATCGCCTTGTACTCCCCATTTTTTGTTTGGTTTTGGACCTAATTCAAGTGTCAAGGTTCCGCCTTTAACGCGGATCTTATTGAGTTCGACATCCCATGCCTCTTTGGCAGTCGCAGCCAGTTCGTCAAAGTTTTGGTTTCTTAGTTCGGCGTCGAAGTTTTTCTTAGCCTGCTGTTGACTTACATACGAAATGGCATATTTCAGCAGTACGGTTTCCGGTGCCTTTTTGCCGAGTTCGATGCTGAGTCTATTCTTATTGTTCTTTATTTTCATTCCGCCCGCCGGTTTGCCTTGACCATCGGTCACTTCTGCATAACACCAAACGGACATAGTAACGGGTTTCAAATCAGGATTCTTACTTCCATGCGTGATGCGTTCCGTGATGTTTACGGCATTGGGGCCGGCCAGCTTACAGGTCATTTTGCGGGTTCCCTCGATCAAAATATTTTTTTGGACATCGGCGGGGAAATTATAACGATAAATGGCTGTTTTCTTACCAGGCGTAAATCCGATCGTAATATCATCTTCGATCAAGTAGGTTTCAAAGAGCCATGGATGCGCCACTTCCAGATCGTGATCATAAGCCATTCTCCGTTTCCAGTTGTCAGATGTTACCGCACCGAGAGAAACACGCATTTTCAGAATGTGTGCTATGCGATGGCTCATAACCTGAAGCGGCAAATACTCGATTTGATCAAACGTATAATCTTTGCGGATCGGATGCATTCGGATCATCTGGTTCGGCTGATGGTAGGTCGGGAAGGTCGGGACCAGTAATTGGGAAATGTTTCCAATACGCGGGTCAACATAACTCGCCGGATCCGAACCAGCAGCCCCTGCACTCTGTGAAATAAACGGCACGCAATCTGCAGGCGGTTCGAGAGGGAAATTATTCCAGTCAAGCGGCTGAGTAATGGGCCCATTGATCTCTTTCATCATCGGATGGAACTGTTCGACAGTTTCGTTTCTTACCGGAAGGATGTGGTATTTTTTATAGGCTCCGGCCTGTAGTGTACGGGATGTTTCATCCGCACATTCTGTATACTGCGTGGTAAAGCGGGGAGGATTGTCGAATACATGAATCTCCAGATACCCACCCCTGGTTGCATTACATTGTCCTGAATCGACGATGAGTGCCTGATTGGGGACCCTGCCGTCGAGTTCATGAACCCTGCGGAATCTGTGGTCGCTGGCACAGACGATCATATCTGTATTTCCCAGCATAAAATCTATTTCACTTTCATTCCACACCCCCCATTCCTGCCATGCCCTGCTAAACCACCTTTCATCGTGAGCGACAAGAACAATAATATCGTGATCTGTTTTAGACGTACTTAATTCTTTTACCTTGTTATACATGAAATCCGCGGAACGTTTGGCGAAGACCGATTTGTCGCCTATATGGACAGCGACGATGTGGACGGTAAATTTGCCATGGGTTTCTTTTGCATA
>JAGLHQ010000323.1 GCA_023143375.1 Planctomycetota bacterium | reverse complement strand
TAGATATCATCTACCATATCAAATATGACATGACTGCGCCCCCAATCCTTTTCATGACCGCGCACGCCGTTGATCCTAATCTCATTACAGTGATCACCGATGACCGGGTAGAAATTATAATGAAACCAGTCTTTGGTATCGCTCAGAATATTCTGAAATGTGTCATTATTACCATTAAAAAGATCGCCGTTACCGATACAAAACTTATCATGCGATCGGATCCACGGGATCGCTTTAGATATGGGTCCACTTTCCGAATTCCCCTGATTGTCGCTAATGATCGAAAAACTAAATTCCGCCGCCCCGTCAAGTTCCTCAATAGTTGATATAACCGCTGCGGGCAGGTTGCATACAAGAACCCCATATACAATGATCAATAAAAACAGTTTTTTCATACGACTCTTCCTTCTCAAACACCCGTTTCATTCTAAGTTTTTTTTCCGAACTATCCAAATCGATTGCATCTAGCTCGTTCGTTTCATCCATTCCTGGAAACAGGCTTCCAACTCAGCCACTTTAGCCGCATACTTTTTCGAACCAGCCTTGTTTGCGAGTAAATTTTTGATCTCATGCGGATCGTTATTCAGATTGTATAGGCCCTTTGTTACTTTTTTGGCCGAGTCGTGTGGCCGCATCAACTTCCAGCCGTCCTTCAAAACCATGTGAGATGGTTTACTTTGTAAGCTACTAAGCCATTCGGTCACCACATAAGTATCTTTATTGGCGGTTCCTTCGATCAGCCCTCGAAGGCTGGTGCCATCGGACCGGTGGTCTGGCAGATCCATGTAATCCATGATCGTTGCGAACAGGTCCATGTTTGATACCGGAGAATTGACTTTTGTTCTTTGCTTAATTCTTCCGGGGAACCTGATCATCATCGGGACATGAGACGATGCTTCATAGAAACAGAATTTGCCCTTCATTCCGTGGTCTCCGAGCATTTCGCCGTGGTCGCTAACAAAAATGACCATGGTGTTGTCTGTTAGTCCATATTCGTCGAGCTTGTCCAAAAGCTGTCCAACCTGATCGTCAACTTCCTTACACAAGGCGTAATATTCTGCTATGAAATGTTGTATCTTTGTCGGGTCAGAATAGTCCTTGCGGGTGTTTCTTTTCATTCCTGCATAAGGCGAATCTTTCATGTCATCGCCAATGTTTACCGGCGGAACCATCTTTTCTACAGGGAACATCTTAATATACTCCTCAGTAGCAAGATAGGGCGGATGCGGATGATGGAACGAACAGGTAATGCTAAACGGTTTATCTTTTAGTTTATCTAGTGCATGAAGGGCTTCACCCGCTTCAAAAGCCGGCATATGATATTTAGCAGGGATCTGTGTAACCCCGTGAATAGCAGCCTGTCCGACTTTGATGTTTGAATCCTTACCCTTTTTCTTAAAATCAAATCGCTTATCAAGCGGATAAGGTCTGTAAGGCCTGTCTGTAAGTGTGTCCATAAACTCATTTTCTTTGAGTTTCCTGAGCGGATACTGCGGATTAAGCCATTGTATATATGCTTCTTTATGGCCGGGGCCTACTTCTGTTTTGTGTATTCCTGCCATTGTTACCGGATTGTTATAGCGCTTTGCCCTATGGATCGGTGAGTGCCATTTTCCGTAATATTCGCATTCGTATCCATTCTCCGATAGTATCTCATCGTAGGTCTTCATGGGCATAATGCCTGCCTCTTCCGGAAGATAGGCCGTTTTGTTTGTAATCGCTTTGTTATTTGCCACCGAGTAACCTGTAAACATCGATGCCCTGGCAGGGCCGCAAACAGCGCATTGTGTATGTGTATTTTTAAACCACGCTCCCTCTCGTGCAATCCGGTCCATATTCGGTGTTTTCAGGGTTTTGTTACCGGCATAACTGAGTGCATCAAACCGCTGCTGATCGGTCATGATAAACAACAGGTTAGGCTTACCGCCTTTTCTGCTAAACCCCTGCATGTCTTCCGAGCATCCAGACAAACCCGTAACCGCTATGGAGATCGCTGCCGCTTTTAAAAACTCTCTTCTGTTCTGTAAATTCTTTTTCATCGATACCCCTTTCATCTGGGATTTCCCATATAAAATCGTATACCTGGCCCCAGCTACGCCGCTGAGCCTCATTTCTAACAGAATATCAAATTGTTCTGAAAAACTCAAGGTTTTCCAACTTGATTTTGAAACTATTTCAGCAGGAACACTTGTGAAAATATGAATTTATCAATTCTTACCATTAGCCATCCCCAATGCCTTAGGCTTCAATCGACGGGTACTTTCAAGGATTTCCTGCGAATAGTTTACCCCTCGGCTTGCGAAATATCTCCAACTTACTTTAGTTTGTTGTATCCTTTTACGAGTGTGAGGTTGGCGGCGATGACTTCCTTCATGAATTCTTTATGCTTTGGTGCTATCGTTTTTAGGGAAACGGTGTCATCTTTTGAAAGTATTTTGCACGCAGTCGGCACGAGCGAATTTTCTTCAATGTCGTATTCCTGAACGACGGCGGCGGTTGCTACCATTACGTTGTTTGCGATGTTTGCTTTGAATATTATAGCTCTAAATCCGATGAAGCAATTATCTCCTATTGAGCATGGTCCGTGTATTATGCAGCCGTGTGCAAGCGAAGTTTTCTTTCCTACGGTTACTTTTGTTCCCGCAAGAGCGTGAATGATAACAGCATCTTGTACGTTTGATCCTTCTTCTATTTTAATAGGAGCGACTTTTCCATTGCTGTCAGTTTCATCGGCTCTTATGACTGCGTTGGGGCCGACGTACACTTTTGGTCCAATGCAAACGTTCCCGATGACCAGTGCGGTATGGTCTATATATGCTGAAGGGTCCACTTTGGGCGAGTCTCCGTTGGGGTTTTGTCTAAGTGAAGCGTTTAAGGTATCTGTCATCAAATAATCCTTTTAATAGATGTTGTTGGTGTTGTGTGTCGCTGGAAAGCGATTATAGAGGCGGTGATGTAAATAACAAGTTAATTTGGGGGGAGTAGCTGTTTGTTTTGTTTTTGGTTTAAATAAGCGTTAAGATTCCAAAAATCGTATAATGGGGTTGGGGGGGGTGAAAAGGCGGTTTTTTAGATGTTTATAACGGGTATGTTGAAACTTTTATAATTATGCGAATACTTTTATTTATGGCTTCTCTTATTCAGGGTTATATTGTATAATCCCCAATTAATCGAAAATGACAGGCTCTTCTTGCAGAAGGTCGAAATAATTTAAGAGAGACAATAAAATAAATGGCTTCAAGAAAATTACCAAAACTACGGATGGGAGATCTGGAAGTTGAAGTGCCGATTATTCAAGGTGGAATGGGCGTTGGGATATCCTTGTCCGGTCTGGCATCTGCGGTTGCTAACGCCGGCGCTATTGGAATTATCGCTGCGGCAGGTATCGGGATGTTTGAGCCCGATCAGTTTACGCATTTTAAAGAAGCAAACAAACGTGCGATGGGTAAAGAGATACGCAAGG
>JAGLHQ010000322.1 GCA_023143375.1 Planctomycetota bacterium | reverse complement strand
TTGCGTTCTCTCCAAGAGCTTCCAGAACAAGTGCAAGATCCCGGATCGGGATACCTTCCTTGAGCAGGTTTTGAAGAACCCTCTGAAGAAGTCCGACAGAAACCATTTCACCGACAACATCGCCGACCAGCGACGGCTGGATCCTGCGAAGACGATCGACCAATTGCTGAACATCTTCGCGGGTTATCAACTCGTGGGCATGCTTGCGTAATGTTTCAGACAGGTGTGTGATAAGAACCGACTCCGGATCGATCACAGTGTATCCGTTGATCTCGGCTGCCTCCTTTTGCTCCTCGGCGATCCAAAGAGCGGCGAGACCGTACACAGGCTCCTTGGTCGGGATACCTGGAATGGTTTTCTGAACGGAACCGGAATCCATCGCAAGGAACTTGTCAGGTTCGATCTTTCCGGATGCTATGATATGATCGTGCAGACGAACCTCGTACTCGCTCGGTTCAAGGTTAATGTTGTCCTTGAGACGGATAAGAGGAACGATAAAACCGAACTTCTGCGCGAACTTACGTCGCAACGCACCGATCCTGTCGAACACACCGCTCTTTTTACGAGGATCGACAAGACCTATGAGCCGTACGCCGACAAGGATAGAAAGCGTATCGACTTCGAGAAGCTCTTCGACGGGTGTATCGTCTTCCGATTGAGCTTCGGTCGGTGTTTCGGATGTCGTATCTTTACTCTTTTCGGTCTGATGCGTGGAATATGCAAAGTATCCGCATCCTGTACCAAGCAACAAAAACGGTATCTTAGGGAAACCGGGAACAAGAGCGAAACCGCAAATGATGATCGATGCGATGGCGATAGGATAAGAACGCTTTAATAGTTGCTTCGTCAATTCAAAACTAACCGTGTTGTCAGAACGTATTTTACTGACGAGGAAACCGGCGCTGACAGCGATGATGATAGAAGGTATCTGGCTGACAAGACCGTCACCGATAGACAGGATAGAATAACGTTTGATCGCTTCGGTGATGTCCATCCCGCGGGTGTAACCGAGGATGATACCACCGACAAGGTTGACGCACGTAATGATCATACCAGCCTTGACGTCACCTGCGATAAACTTGCTCGCACCGTCCATCGCACCGTAGAATTCGCTTTCCTTTACGAT
>JAGLHQ010000321.1 GCA_023143375.1 Planctomycetota bacterium | reverse complement strand
TCGATCGCCATCTGTTTACCGGGCATTGCGTCAAGTACGAATCTCGCGGAAACTTCACTGATCCGACCGGCACCTTTGGTGATGACGATAAGCTGGATAACAATAAGGATGATGAACATGACCATGCCGACGACAATGTTACCGCCGGCTACGAAGTTGCCGAACGTATCGATGATCGTACCGGCGTCACCCTGCAACAGGATAAGACGTGTTGACGCTACGTTGATCGACAGACGGAACAATGTCGTAAAAAGCAATAGAGAAGGGAATGTGGAAAGATCGCTCGGCTGTTCCGTTGACAGAACGATGACAAGTACGGATATTGCGATTGAGATGCTGATAGCAAGGCTAATATCAAGAAGGAACGTAGGAAGAGGGATCAAAAGAGTCGCAAGGATGCAAACAATACCAGCGGCAAAAGTGATATTACTTTTGTTTGCCAGCTTTAATGTTAGCGTCGATGTTCCGTCTTTTTTAAGTTTATCTTGCATGGTTCCTTATCGTTTGGCTTTAACTGTTATTCCGCTGCTTCCATCGATCCTTCGACAGTGGTTTCCATCCCGAGAATTTCGCGTATACGCACAGCAAAACATCCGTCGACGACAACGATATCGCCCGTGGCGAACTTGATGTCCTGAACTCTAAGCTCTGCGGGTTGGCCTATGGTCTTGTCAAGTTGAAGAACAGACCCCGGACCAAGCTGCAGCAACCGCCTGAAAGGGACCTCAGTCGATCCGATGTTAACCGTTATAGGCATATTGATGTCAAGAAGAACATCAAGGTTCTCTTCGCCAGGTGCTCCGCCGGCATCCTCTGCTTCGGTAAATTCGGCATTTTGTGCTGCGACTTCTGTATCAGCCATCTTCGCTATTCCTTTATATTTTCAAGCAGTAATATAATTTCTTATTATACATCCTTACCAGCCATCACCACCGCGTATTTGCCCAAATGCGTCGCAGGATAGGCCTTCATTCCGGGACATCTGTTAAACAACACTTCGATAGGTTCGTCTATTTTTTTGTCCAGGACAAGAAGATCGCCCTCACTGAGACTCATTACATCGTTAAGAGAAATAACCGTCGAGCAAAGCTCCGCACAAACCTCCACAGGAGCGTAGTTCATGCTCTCCATTATCATATCTTTGATATCCCTGGTCGAATATTCGGATTTTGCGGTTGTTTTGGCACCAAGCATAGGCTCGATGATGTCCGAGAATATCCCGAATGTAAACGACATCGTTCCCGCAGCATGTTCAACAGATACGTCAAGGCATGTGATGTCTTCGATGCCTTCCTTGTGCAATGGCCAGTCGCTTTTTGAAAGTTCTTTGAACGTTTCAAGGCTAGGTCCGCCGTGCTCCTTTATAGACTTGTCGATCGCATCGGCGATAGCGCTCGCAACATCCATAAGGATCGTTTCTTCCAGCGAGGAAAGTTCCCTTCCAGGTTCCGATTCGCTTTCGGTATCGCGAAGCATTTGTTCCACAAACAGCAATGCCGAGTCCGGATCGATCGCCACATAACCGCATTTGTCCATATCTATCGTAAGCGGGAGTAAATAATACTTATCGTATTCCAGCGGCATCTTGGCGGCCAGTTGAAAAGCAAAATGCTGAGTGATCGGCGACATAGTTATGCTGAATTCACCCTCGCACATCGCACTGAAAACCTTTTCAAGCTGTGCCTCTATTCGCTTGACAATAATATCGAGCATTCCGAGCTGATCGAGATTAAAATGATGAGGCTCTTCCCAGTTAAAATCAACTGCATCGGAAGATACATTCTCTTCCTGAGGAACATACTTGCGCGCAGTTGTTATCAGGCTCTTAAGCTTTGCTTTTGTTAGCGAGTTGTTTTCGTTTTCTGTCATTGAACCGCGAAATCCTTAAAAAAGATGCCTACGACGAACGGTTTGGTTTCAGGGAAAAGAATCTCGTTATAGTGATCCCTGATCTCTTTTTTTATTCGGATCTGATTTCTTGACCCTCTGATACGCTCGAGGCTAAGACCGGCAATATAAGTCGTAAGCCAGTCACGAAGCTCAAGTGCCTTTTCATCCATAAACAGCATACCCTGTTCCGGATCCATCTCATCGCTCAGCTTGAGAGTGATCGTTGCTCTAAGATAACGTGTTACACCCGGCTCATCGAGGTTGGCGACAACGCTCTCCAGATCGTATTGCCAACTCTTTCCGCCCTGCTCGGCCAACATCGACTCAAAGTCTTTTACCGGATCGGTCTCTTCTACCGCCGCGACATCTGCTTCAACCGCAGCCGATTGACCGCCGCCTGCCAGAAGCATAGACAATGCAAACCCGCCCGTCGCTCCTGCAAGAATAATCCCGCCAAGGATCAACCACGTAACCAGGCCGAAACTTGGACCGTCATCACCGCCTTTACCGGCGGAGGCTCCCTCTTTAGGGGCATCTTCTTTTTTTTCTTCGTCTGCCATTTTATTTCTCCATTTTTACGGTTACGTCATGCTAACTGAAAACGATTATTCTCGTTATATCTTTTTATCTTATCTCGCAGCGTCCTGTCGCTTATCCCAAGAACCTTTGCTGCTTTCGTTTTGTTCCCCTCCGTCCTGTCAAGCGTCGCATAGATAGCCTTTTGCTCCAGCTCTTGTAACGTCGCGTTGGCAAGCTGCGTAAAGTCAAAGCTTTCCGGTATTGCCGTGGTCCTAAGCTCTTCGACGAGCCACGGCGTCTCTGCCAGCGAAAGTGTTTCACCGCTGCCGAATATAATCGCGTTCCGCACGATATTTCGTAATTGACGTATGTTGCCGGGCCAGTGATGTTTTTCGAACATCTTAAGCGTCGAAGTATCTATCGCAGTGATGTTCCGCTCGGTTTCGTGTGCGAAAGCATTTACAAAGAACCACGTAAGCGGCAGCAAGTCTGCCTTTCTGCTTTGCAGCGCAGGAACATAAAGCTTAACCCCGGCCAGACGATAGTAAAGATCCTCGCGGAAGTTACCTCTTTCGATCTCTTCCGGAATGTTTTTGTTGGTAGTGCTTATGATACGTACATTGACGTTGATGTTTTCGCTTCCGCCCACGCGCTCGAAGTCCATCTCTTCGAGAACACGCAGCAGCTTAGCCTGAAAGCTTGGCGGTGTCTCCGTGATCTCGTCAAGCAGTATCGTTCCGCCGTTGGCTCTTTCGAACTTGCCCTTATGAAGAGCCAGCGCCCCGGTAAAGGCGCCTTTTTCATGACCGAAAAGTTCGCTTTCAAGAAGAGAATCGTTAAGTGCCGCACAGTTGATCTTGATAAATGGCCCGCCTGCTCGTTTGCTGTTGTCGTGGATCAGTTGTGCGATAAGTTCCTTGCCAGTTCCGCTTTGACCGCTGACAAGCACAGGTATGCTCGTAGGAGCCGCCTTTTTCGCAAGCTCGACGGTCCTTAACAATTCATAGCTGGTGCCGATAATATTTCGTTCTTTCTCGCCATCTGTCAGCAGCCTGGCAAGAACGCGAACCTTGTTGTTCGGGCAATAAGTATCGGCGATGCGTTCAACCAATGTCTCATCGATCGGCTTTGCAAGGCAGTCGGTGTATCCCTTTTTAATTGCCGATATCGCAGATTGCGCGCTGTCTGTTTCGCTTAGCATTACAACCGCAAGCTCAGGATTTTGACTCCTGGCTTTTGCGAGCATATCGCAGTGCTGCGAATTGCCCTTTATTTCTTCATTGATAAAAACGATGCTCCATCTGTTATTTTGCAGATACTTGCCCGCAGAGCACTCGTCCGTCGCGACGGACGCGTGTATACCCTGTTGGGCAAACACACCCAGCAGAGTTCGTGCCGCTGAAGGATCGCTGTCGATCACCAACGCTTTATGCAAATTAGTTTTACTGTCCCGTGGATTCACTTGTGTACTTTTCCAATATTTTTTCGGGTTCGTATTCTGCATACCATGCGATTACCTGCTGTTGAACTCGCGCCGGATTTGTCCAGTACGAAGTAGGATACTCTGCAAGCAATTTATGATAGATCTTATATGCCTCGGTTTTATCGCTGACACGCAGGCTGTTTGCAAGCTGATACAGGGCCCACGCTCGGTTTGTGTCTTCTTTGGTCGCTTCCATTCGGTCCAATGCGATCTCGAAAAATATCGCCGCGTCCGAATAGCTGCCTTTGTTAAACAGTGTCTCGGCAACGGCAAGAGGGTTAACGATACTGTCCGGCTCTTTCAGAAGTTTTGCTATTTGAAGTTCGAATCGCACCGCGTCGTCAATTTCGATCTGTTTGTCGTCGGCAACTTCCTTCGCCGCAGGCTCCGCTTCTTCGACCGTTTCCTCGACTTTAGGATCGATGTATTCGGGCAGCCGCAGCATTTCAACTTCATCGATGGAACGCTCAAGCAGTGTTTGCATTCCCTTAGCCTCGGTAGGCGGGATCGATGACAGGTCTGCCTCGCGCACTTTCCAACGCATCGTACGCGACGAGCCGATCTGGCTATAGTCAGGCGTCTTGGCGCTCAGGGCCTTGGCCCCGGCCTCGGCAGCGATAAATGTCAACACGACGAATATTACTAGTATGGCGATAACTTTTTTCATCTCTGGGCCACTCCTGTTTTTGCAAAAATACCCGCGTAAGCCAGTGCTGCCTTGTCAAGCTGATCCAGTTTCGTATATATTCTCCCAAGCATATTGGATACTTGCTTCCGTTCTTTTTCCGGCGGCTGACTGTTAAGGTATTGTAAAGCTGCGTGACGGGCTTGATCGTAATTCTTAAGCTTCATACAAGTATCTATCAGTATAATGTTGGCCAGGTTTAATTCGTCAGAACCTGCCGGAAGGTTGCCGAGGTTTTCGATAAGCTCTTTTTTTGCAAAGTTAAGATCGCCCACTACTACATAAGATTTCGCCAACTCAAACGAAAGAAGTGCTCGAAGTTTCGGGTCGGCGATAAATTCGATCTTTCGGCGAAGCATTGAGATCGACGAGTCAACCAGTTCTATGTCACGCATAATAACCGCCTTTGCTACCAGAACCTTACACGCAAGTTCCTGAGCAAGCTGTTCGATCGGGACGTTTTCAAGAATATTAAGAGCGACAACATATTTGCCCTGTTTTACCTCCGCCTCGACAAGATTGATTATGATATTCAGATATTCCTCGTCCGGAGTGGTGCTGCTAAGTGCGTTCTTCAAAGCCGCAGAGGCTTTCTCGAACTCTTTAAGCTTGATATTTGTTTTGCCAAGCATAAAGTATGCGTTTGGAAGACGATGATCGCTGCTGTTACTTGTTAGCTTGATCGCAAGGGTGATCCATTTCTGAGCCTGCGAATGATCCCGTGTAAGGTAGTAACAGTTCGCAAGTCCGTACGCCGCATCACACTGAGCCAGATTGTTAAGATTAATGTTATAAACTTTCTTGAAAAGACGCATCGCATCTTTATAGTTACCGATACGCATCGTAGCGCTCGCAAGATGCAGCGTCGCCTGATCGGCCAGAACAGTATCGGGATACTGCGTCAGAAGCTCCGTCAGATCGTTCTTGGCACCGGTATAGTTTTTCATGTCGGTTTTAAGCGTGCTTGAGTTAAGAAGGGCATAAGGGGCAAGCGGGTTGTTGCTGTAATTGCTTGCCAGAAGCTTGTAGGAACCAAGTGCCGCGACATATTCGCCGCCCTTTTCAAACAGCAAGCCCATCGCATAGTGAGCGTTCGCCGTACGATGATCGCCACGGTATCTAAGCGGGAAACGACGCCACACCGAGATAGCTTCCTTGATAAGTATACGTTTGTGTTCACGCAGATCGTCGTATTGATCCGGATCGTAAATAGAGATATCTTCGTCCTGCATCTGTGCGATAAGCCCGGTGCTTCCGATAGAAAATTCCGAAATGAACTGGCTCGATGTCCCCGGCAGATAAACCGTCACAGGACGTCTCCGCACTGCCTCGTCGGTATTTTGCCAGCTTATATTCAGATCGACACTCGCCGCGAAATGCGAGATCATCTCTTCGATAGGCGTTTCCATTGCGATCGCTGTCCATTGCGATCCGACGCTGGCGTGTTTGTTCTGTCTGATCTGCGGAGTAAGTGCTCCCTCGCTAAGCTGGTAAACGCCGCTCTGCAGAAAACTGCGAAGCTGCTGCTGCCTCATCATCGGTATGGTTTCAATACGAAGCGTGTCCATCCACATCTTACCCGGCAGATCGTCGCTGGCATTGGTCAGCAGCAGGACATGTCGCGTCAGAGATTCGGCGATTATGAAATAGCAATCCGCCTCCATCATCGGCGAGAAGCCGTCATCAAAAGCTTTCAGCAGCGAAAGAGTCTTATACGCACGCCGCCGAGCCTTTAGATATTGTTTGTTTTCAGCTTCGACGAATATCAGGTAATAATTGGCCATCGCACGCACTACCGGCGATTTACTGTTCAGAGAAACATGGAACATCTCCGACAGTTCGCTCTGGTCCCCGCCCTGCTGCAAACAAAGCGCCATCCTAAGATGCATATAATCTTTCAAAAACTCGTCAGCCGGGATATTCGACGTAAGATTATCCGCCAGACGCTGGTAAACATAGAAAGCCTTTTCATAGTCACGCGTCTTAAACAGCGCTTCCGCCATTTGCAGCGAAGCGGCCTCGTCAAGCGCCTCAGCCGTCCGCTCGTCGATCTCAAGCGGCGATCTTGCGGACACGCTTTCGTCAACTATCGTATGGTCCGGTTCCTGAACCTCTTCAGCCGCCGCGATCGGTCCCTGGATAGTAACAACCTGAGGTCGAGCCACAAGATACACCAATATCCCCGTCAGAGCCAGAATGTTGATTATTAAGATGATATGCGTTGCTGTGAAAAACCGCTTTGCACTGCTGGAAACGGTGTCAGCGGCGACTTCGACGATTCGCTGTGCGGGCTTCTTGTTAAGGGCCTTGAGCGTCTTTTCGTCGGCATCAAACATATCTTCAGCCGAGACATCCTTTACCGGCGGGATCGCAAATATATCAGACGCATCCGGGCCCTTTGAGGCCTTGTTGAAAATGTTGTTGTCATTTTTATCCATATTATACCTTTTTCAATCGTTGCGCTTATATCTCACGCGCAAAAGCACAGATAAATATAAACAATGCAATATTTGTGCCAAATACATAAAAGGATACCAGGGAATGACTAAATGCAGCTTTCCGCCCCAAAAACGGCTGTTTGACCGGCTTTTCCAAAAAATCACCACGATCAAAAGTGTAAGATTTCCAAACGCCGGCCTTTTTTTTTACAGTTTTGCCAGGGCGGGGTGTAATTTTTGTGATGCTTTAGGTGACAATTGGACGATACCAGTAAATGTACGGCATTAAAGACCGATATGGTCTATTACCTAGAGGTGAGATTATGGCGAAAAACACGCTGGACACAACAGAGTTATTGCGAGAACCGTTTGGAGTACTGAACAGGCGGTTGACTGCATTCACCTTTTCAAAAAGGGGGGAGACCTATACAATCGTAAACATTTTCGGTAGTTTTAATCTCAAACCGTTCAATGATCATATCGATCCATCGTAAACTTTGGTTAAAAGGATTCTAAGTGCGAATATACATGTTAACACTGGTAAGAAAAAAAAGGTATCAGCTAAGTTGCGTTTGCAGATCCCATTGGCGTGGGTATTTGAGAAAGTGCTTAGTTTGGCATCCTATTTTTTTTGTAAATACAATTAAGAATGTTTCCATGCAGATTATCGTGCATTTTTTAGTAATACTATGTTCACTGTTGTCTCAAACAAAACGCCAAGGCCCGATGGGCTAAAAACCAGCAGAAGCAGTGACGTAAGAAAGCGTTAGTCATATTTTGTTTTGCAGACGCATTTGACGTCAGTTTAAAGAATGGGATTGGCTAACGTTTTTTTTCATCTTTACTATTGACCTGCACCCGAAAACTGTTCCATTCAAAATGCGAAAAAATTTGTTATAATTCGATTTTGAAAGGACCATGATGGCAAAAAGACCTGCCCGCCTTTTTTGAAATATCGCTTTAAACCCTTACTTAGAAACCGTAAGTAGTTATTTATAGGACCTTGCCTGCACATATCATTTAAACTTGAATTTGTTTAATAAAATTTCTAATTAGATTAAGTTGCATTTATAAATTGACGATACGCCCAAAGGTAACAGGTTAATTAAGTATTAAAGCCGACGCATAGCTCTTTATAAAATCTAAATATTAAAAAAGACAACTGTTCTCAAACAAAACGCCAAATTTAATCTTTCGATTATAATAATGCAAAACAGTTGCTTATCTGATACGCAGAAAAAGTAGGGTGTCAGCTGAGTACGTTTGCAGTCCCATTGGCGTGGGTGTTTGAGAGCGTGTTTAGTTTGGCATCCTATTTTTTTTGTAAATACAATATAGGATGTATCTAAGTAGATTTGTAATGTTTGCTTGAAAAAAAGTACTGTAATCGCTGTTGTCTCAAACAAAACGCCAAAGCCTACGGGCTAAAAACCAGCAGAAGCAGTGATATATGGAAGCGTTAGTCGTATCTTATTTTGCGGACTCATTTGGCGTGAGTGTTAAAGGATGAGATTGGCTAACGTCTTTTTTTTGATCTTTATAATTGTAAATATGCTTTCATATTTCCTTACAAAACGTAGCAAAGGACTTGACAGGGCTTTCTTTGCTGCGTGCAAAAAATGCGGCTTAAGCCTACGGCGTCTTAGGCCTTAAATATAAAAACAGTTTTAAGAAACGGAATTGCTATGACCAATTATCGAATGATGTACACATTAGATTATGCGTGTTTTTAAAAAGCTCTAAAAAGTCGTTGTCCTGAGTGAAATTGTTTTGATGTGCCTGTTGCATATCAAAACTAATTATGATCCTGTCAGGCCTAATTAGTAACAAAACGGGCAGCGATATTTTTAGTGTGTTGTTAAACGAATGTAAATTGTAAATTTTTAAGAAAGGAAAAGCTATGGACCAGAGTACAGAAAGTCTGCAGGTAGAGACAGCCAACACCGCTGTTCAAAACGCGGCACTCCAAAGAGAAGGTAAGTACCTTACCTTTGCCCTTGCAAACGAAGAGTACGGGCTGGAGATACTCAAGGTCCGCGAGATCATCGGGTATATGGAGATTACCAACGTCCCTCAGACGCCGATGTTTGTAAAAGGAGTTATCAATCTTCGCGGGCAGGTTATCCCGGTCGTCGATCTTC
>JAGLHQ010000320.1 GCA_023143375.1 Planctomycetota bacterium | reverse complement strand
CAGACCGGCATCGTTGTCGATCATGTTCAGGAAGTTCTTGACATCAAACAAGATCAGATCGAGGACGCGCCGCAGTTCGGTTCTACTGTAGATACCGATTTCATCAGCGGAATGGGCAAGATCGGCGATGACGTCAAGATACTGCTGGATATCGATAAGGTATTGGGCGGGGAAGAACTTGCCGGATTGGGAAGCATGTAAGCTAAACCATGAAATGTAAATTGGAAACTAAGTTAAGGAATCAAAAATGTGGAAAAATATGACAGTAGGAAAAAAAATTGCTTTTGGATTTGGAGTAGTGCTGGTTCTTCTGGTTATTGTTAGCGTATTGTCATTACGCGGTGTCAGCGGTATGGGCGAAGGTGCCGTTGATGTGATCAGCAAGAATGAGCTTATCGAAAACATTACCCAAAAAGAGATCGATCATCTCAACTGGGTCAATCAGGTAAACGCACTGTTGACCGATGTAAATGTGACAAAACTGGAAGTCGAGACCGATGACCACAAATGTGGTTTCGGTCAGTGGCTCTACAGCGATGCCCGCAAGGAAGCCGAAGCCCAGATACCGGCACTTGCCGCGATCCTTAAAGGGATCGAAGATCCTCACTTGCTTTTGCATCAAAGTGCTATCGGTATCGACGAGGTCTTTAAGCAGGCAGATGCATCTGTTCCGGGTACTCTCTCGGCAAGAGAAGTGGACCATTTGAACTGGGCTACGACCATCCGTGTCTGCTTTCTTACAAACTGTGATGCAGTAAAGGTCACTACCGATCCGAAAAAATGTTTACTCGGAAAATGGATGAATAGCGAAGAAGGCAAAACAGTATATAAAAACAGCAGTGACGAGTTTAAGGATGCCTGGGATAAAATGGACCAAAGCCACGCAAAACTGCACCAAAGCGTTGTAGGTATTCAAAAAGAATATATCCAGCGGCATAAAGGTCTCAGAAACCTGCTAAAGGACAGACTGCTCGACCATAAGAACTGGGCCGAAGAGGTCTCCAAGGCCATTATCGAAGGCAAATCCGATATCGGTGTCGAGGCCGACCCGATCAAATGTGCATACGGAAAGTTCATCGATTCGCAGGAGTGCACCGACTTTATGAAAGGATTCCCTGCCCTTCGTGATGCGATCCAGGCAAGTAGGGAACCTCACAACCGTCTGCACGAATCAGCGATCAGCATCTCCGAAGCTTTAGCCAGGGGTGCTGAAGGCAAGGCCGAAGCAGAACAGATATTCAGGGAAACAACACTGGTAGCCCTGGGTAAGGTTGGAGAATGTTTCGACAAAGCTATCGAAGCGGAAACCAGGATATGCGATGCCCAGGATGCGGCCAAAAAGATATTCGATGAAGTAACCATGCCTCTTTTGAATGATACGATCAAGCATTTGCATGCGATGAATACCGTTGCCAAGAATGATCTTGAGGGTATGAATAGGGCCAATGCAATTTACACCGAACATACTATCCCCAATCTGCACAAGGTCCAGTCTTTGTTGACCGATGCAAATGGTTGTATCGCGACTGTTGTGGAGCAGACAAACGATAATATGTTTTCTGCAGCTAAGTCCACAAAAGAATATGTAAGTATTATCTCTATTGTGGCGGTTGTCTCGGGTGTGGTTTTAGCTTTCCTTATAGGTCAAGGAACAGTATCCGCACTGAAAAGCATTATTGCCGGCCTGACTGATGGTTCTGCGCAGGTTGCAGCGGCAGCGTCCGAGGTTTCGAGTGCATCGCAAGGTTTGGCAGCGGGTGCTACAGAGCAGGCCGCAGGTCTTGAAGAGACATCGTCGAGTCTTGAAGAGATGTCTAGTCAGACCAAGCAGAATGCCGATAACGCTCAGCAGGCAAACACTTTTGCTTCGGATGCACGTAAAGCTGCTGACAGCGGTAACGATGCGATGAGTAAGATGAATAATGCTATCCAGGACATTCAAAAGTCGTCCAATGAGACTGCAAAGATCATCAAGGTTATCGACGAGATCGCTTTCCAGACCAATTTGCTGGCTCTTAATGCTGCAGTAGAAGCAGCTCGTGCGGGCGAAGCGGGTAAAGGATTTGCCGTTGTCGCCGAGGAAGTTCGTAATCTGGCAATGAGAAGTGCAGAAGCTGCCAAAAACACATCGGAGCTGATCGAGGATTCTGTAAAGAACTCCAAGAACGGCGTTGATATCGCAGAAGAGGTTAGTAAGACTCTTACTCAGATAGTAGAAGGTATCGGTAAGACATCCGATCTGGTTGGTGAGATCGCCGCTGCATCAGGCGAACAGTCGCAGGGCATAGAACAGATCAACACTGCAATCGGACAGATGGACAAGGTCACCCAGGCCAACGCTGCCAACGCCGAGGAAAGCGCCGCTGCTTCAGAAGAGATGAATGCCCAGGCAGAGATGCTTGATAGATCGGTTGGTGAACTTGCAGCACTTGTGGGTGCATCTACGAGCATGGAAAACTGGCATCGTAAACGTCTGACAAATAGTGCCGATGCTCCTGATGTCAACAGCGATAAAAATGCCAAGGATGTCTTTCATCAGATAATCGCAGGCAGAGGCAGCGATTTGTCTAATATTTCTGAGAATAAATCAACTGCTGAGAGCGCTATATCTATTGGTAAAGATGATCTTGAGGATTTTAATGGTTAATAAACCGATGGTTTTAGATTCTTGAACATTCCCGGGAGGGCATATTGTCCTCCCGGGAATTCTATTGTTGCATGAATATAAATGGTAAAGGTGAAGATATGAGTCTAAATATACTTTTAGTTGACGATGACCCGACGATCGCACCGGTCGTTGAAGATGTGCTTACTCATAATAAGGTTGATATGAGCTTTGCCAATGTTATGTCAGGTAACGAGTGTCTTGAAAGACTCCGCAAAGGCTTTAAGGGCCTGGTCTTTATGGATATTATGATGCCGGAGATGGATGGATGGCAGACGATCGAAAAGGTTGTCGAAGAAGGTTTAAACGATGGGATCGTTATATCAACGCTTACAGCTGTCGACGATCCACCCCCTCATTCACAGATACTAGCTGAAAATATTGTAAACTATGTGAATAAGCCTTTTACGCCGCAACAATTGATAGATGCGATTGAAGATGCAGCTATGATGTTAACTGATTGAGGAGGTAAATAAGATGAGGCCGAAAGCTATTATTGCAATAGCATCTTCGACGGGAGGCCCCCAGATATTAAGGAAGATTGTTAATGGATTGCCTGTTCTAGACGCCGCTTTTATAATCGTTCAGCACATGCAGGCCTCTGCATGCCGGCACTTTGCATTAAATCTCAACAAGATTACTGAGATGGAAGTGAAAATTGCTGAAAATGGCGACTCTCTACAAAGTGGAACAGTGTATATTGCACCAACCGGATTACACTTGGCAGTTAACGGACTTTCCATTGCTTTGTTTAAAGGCCGAAAAATAAATTTTGTTTGCCCGGCAGCTGATTTTACTATGCAGTCCATGCAGAACTGTAGCGTTAGCAAAAAAGTAGGCATCGTGCTTTCCGGTTTAGGCGAGGATGGTGCCAAGGGCATAGAACACATGAAGAAATGTGGTGCAACAACTATCGTCCAGGATCCTGATACATGTGTGGTCAGTTGTATGTCGTATGCAACGTTGGATACCGGATGTGTGGACTATGTGCTTGAACCGGATCAGATAAGAAACGCCATAATAAAATTGGCTGGATATCAGAAATGTCCGGCTTAGAGTATGAAAATGTTTGATAAAAGGATAAATAAATCACAGTCTAAAAACACAGAGACTTCGGTTTTTGTGTGGAAATATGTCATAGGCGTGGCGGTTGTCTGGACAGTGATCATAGGTACATCTTTAGGTTGGAATATACGGGGCGAATATATCAATACTACAGAACGGGCGGTGGTTCGAGTACGTGAATCTTTCATCAAAGATGTTATCTACAGGAAATGGGCGGCAGGCCATGGGGGTGTTTATGTTCCTGTAACCGAAGAGACTCCTGTCAATCCGTACTTAAGTTATATTAGAGAACGGGATATTGAGACTCCATCAGGGAAAAAATTAACACTGGTCAATCCTGCGTATATGACACGACAGGTACATGAGCTCGGAGAAAAGGAGGGTGGTATTCACGGTCATATTACAAGCCTTAATCCTATTCGAGCAGAAAACAAACCGGATGTATGGGAGAAGAAAACGCTGGAAGCATTTAACTTAGGCGAAAGGGAAGTTTATTCGATACAGGAGATTGATGGCGAGCCTTATATGCGTTTGATGCGTCCTCTTGTTGTCGAACAAAGATGTTTAAAATGTCACGCTGATCAGGGATATAAAGTCGGTGACATCAGAGGTGGACTCAGTGTGTCGGTGGAGATGAAGTCACGATTGGCAACGATGAAAGGTCATATTGCTGGTGAGGTGATAACTTATGGTTCTATCTGGTTATTTGGGTTGTTCGGGATTTTTATTGGTGGCTGTGAAATTAATCGGTATTTTTCTGAGTCCAAAAAAGCAGAAAATGACTTGCAATTCATGAATAACATTTTAGAAATGCGAAACAAAGCATTGGCTGATTCACATAGTGCTACAGTCAAATTAATGGAAGATGCCAAGCGGTCCGAATACCGGTTGAAAGAAGCCAAGGACGAGTGGAAGCATACTTTTAACAGCATTCCTGACATGGTTGCGATTATCAATGTCGAACGTATAATTGTTTGTGCCAACAGGGCAATGGGCGATTTTCTTAAGAAAGATCCTGAAAAGTTGATCGGACAGAGTTGTCAAGAGCTTTTGCGAAAAGTTATATGTCCGTCTTCTTTTGCCATCGATTACAACTATACTGCCGATTATAAGGAAACCATTATTAAGCAGTATGACCATAATAATAACAAGTACTACAGCATAAAGATCACCCCGTTTTTTGATATTAATGGGAATCTTGGCGGTTCGATTCACATAATGAGAGATATTACAGATTTGAAAAAAAATGAAGAGGAGTTGGGGAGTTACGCGGATCAACTAAAGCAGGCAAACGATGAACTTGTCTCAACACAAAAGCAGATAATGGAACTAAACACCAATCTTGAGGATACTGTAGAGCAGAGAACGGAATATATCGAGAAACTGTTGGAACAGAAGAACCGGTTTATCCGTCAGCTTGGACATGACCTTAAAACACCGCTGGTTCCGCTGATAGCCGGCTTGCCAATGGTACAGGAAAGCATTGAAGACGAGCAGAACAACATACGCATAAACAGATGCATTGACAGTGTAAATTATATAAATAATCTTGTCGAAAAAACACTTCATTTCATGCATGCCTCATCAAAAAAATATGAGTTTAATGGTGAGTATATTGATCTTACGAAAATAGCCGATGAGGTCACCGACAGTCAGCAGGCAGTTCTAAAAGATAAACCTGGTGAAGTGATAAACAGTTTGTCACAGCCGTGTCATATCTTTGCCGATCCGACAGCGGTAAGAGAAGTCATCGAGAATATAATATCGAACGCTGTGAAATATTCTGATGATGCCAATACCAACTGCATCACCCTGGATGCAGTTGCCAAGGAAGATAATGTGATACTTACGATATGTGATAATGGCATAGGTATTGAACCTAAACAGTTAGAGCATATATTTGAGGAGTTCTATAAAGTCGATCCATCTAGGCATGACCGGACATCTATTGGGCTCGGTCTTCCGATCTGCAAGGGAATAATGAACAAACTCAATGGAAGTATATCGATCTACAGTGAAGGGCTTGGCAAAGGTACTAAGGTTACGCTTGAATTTCCTATAAAAATGGATGTTAAAGCTAGTGCCGTTAGCCAAGAGATTGCTATGTCTTGTAATGAAGATGAGTATGAGAATATGACAGTTAATAAGCCTAAGTTTTAGGTTCTTAAACATATCCGGGCAGGCGGTTCTTCCTGCTCGGGATTTTTTATGCGCAAAACGGCTAAAATCATTGTCCGCGATATACTATTGCAATGGGAATTTCGGGTTGTTTAGTCTTGCTCCTTAATTTCCAACAAGGCGGCTTTAGCCGTCCGAAGGACTAAAGCCCGAGGATTTAAAATCCTCCGTCTTTAGACGCTCTTTTTCAAGCGGCGGTTTAGCCCGCCGCAGAGAACCCACCGGCTGAAGCCGGTGGTAGTTAAGTTAGAAGTCCGAAATATATTCATCGCAGTTATTGTATAGACAAAATTGTTATCGAAAACACCCTGTCGGGTTCTGCGACAAAAGCTGCGAGAGAAAGAATAAACTGTAATATAAATGTTGGGTCATGACTAGATAAGAGGTTCCTTACGGAACTCTCTTTTTTGACAGGATCACAGGATGACTATAATTCTTTCACTATTTCTTTTGGATTAACATGATTTTTTATTATCTGTGTTTTATCCCGTTATCCTGTCTGAAATTTTAAACCTCAATTCTACCACAGCCAGAACCGTTTGGATCATTATTGCTTGTTTCGGATTTAGTGCTTAGGATTTACATAACACCTCTAAAGGGTGTTATGCGTTGGCGGT
>JAGLHQ010000032.1 GCA_023143375.1 Planctomycetota bacterium | reverse complement strand
GCGATATTCGTTTTCAACTTATGACGGAAATGTATCGTAGGCTTCAACGTCAAATTCAAATCCGGCACACCATCCAACAACCAGTAACGCGGTTCGGCAAAAGAATATTCGATCAGATTGTCGTTCTGTAAAAACGCGGTATCTGCAAACATTAATGTTTCACCGGACCGGGCAACCTGTGTCGTCTTCGTCGTTTTGGCGTAACAATCTTTCCACTCTGCGATAGTCGCGATACCGCTGCGCCAATGTGTGCTTCCAATATATGCCAGGTTGTAACCATAACCGCCGCAGCCTTTTTCAAAACTCTCGCTCCAGGTCATCCCCTTATGGAACCTTAGATTTTCGGGACACTCTTTAACCTGACCGCCGTTCAGGTAAGACGCAAGCGGCCCCTTTGTCGGATCGAATGCGGTGTCCGCAGACTGACGTACTCCATGCCAGCGTTGCAACCCGCCATTGGTATCCCAAAGATCGCTCGCAGCCGCTACAAAGTGTTCGTCGTTTTCCGTAGCATAACCGATATTAGCGATCGCAAGCTGGCGAATATTCGCTCTGCACACGATACCCCTGCTCTGTGCTCTTGCCATACCAAGGCTAGGCAGCAAAATAGACATCAAAAGACCTATGATCGAGATTACTACCAGCAATTCGATCAGTGTAAAGCCTTTCTCTTTTCTATTTGACAGACAAACCATATTCTTTCCTTATTGTCAATGGCGCCATTTTTCCTGGCTAAGCCACTGACTTACAAACACATTCAAATCCATAACATCGATCACAGTATCATTTTGTTCGGCAAGATTGCATCTTTCTATCCAATTTGCTTCGCCGAAATTCACCTGCCATACCGAAGCAAACAAAACAAAGTCGAACATATCGACAAGACCATCCAGGTTAATATCCGCAATAAACTCCTGCTCATTCAACACGCCCAAAGCTTCCAGATCGAATCCTCCCGAACCACCTGTCAGCCATGCATCGTAGATCGGATGATCGCTGCCATAAACATTATATTCAGGTGCGGTATCGGGATCGGGATACCCTGCACTATTAGCTTCGTCAAAATAGTACCCTCCTCCCGGAACATCGACGAGCCGAATATACTTTATGTTATTAAGGTCGACGTCGCCTGACAAGACTAACGGGTGGTCGGACAGATCGCTAAGGTCGAAAGGCGTCCCCGTGCAATTATTAACTTCGTTTGAGTGTTTACCAGCCAGATTGTAAACGTTACTAACCTCGACGGAGCCTTGAACGCCCGTTCGGCCTGGAGTAAGAGAGACCGAAGGGAACCTTGCAAAAAAATTAGGGTCGGTTGCCACTTCGACATAGGCCAGCTCTCCGAACATCTCGCCGGCGACCGAACCCATTGAAGGATCGGTATCGATAACCACAAAACCATTTTCAAATACTGCAAAATCATAGCCTGCCTTATCGGAGATGATATTGTCATGGTCGCTAAATTCAATGATTATCTCACCCGGCGGCGTCAAAGGTGTTATGTCCGTGTCGACATCGCCTAAGCTTGCCACATGCAGCTTATCGCCGGTGGCAGGGCCTAAAGTCAGGCTTGTGTCTTGCCACATAAGAGCAACGCCGGGTGACGGTGAATATCGATGAACTTTTCTTGCCCAATCCCTGAATATCGGATTTACCCTGCTGTTGTTGGGATCGACACCTGCAAGTTGTCCATCATCGCCTACATAACCGCTGATGCCAGGCTCGGTGTAAGGTCCTGCCGGAACAACCCCAGCCAGCATAACCAAGCTCAATAATAATGTTATGTTTTTAATCATATCAAAAAACCGAAAAATTACGGCCCCGGCCAAAAACCGGGACCGGATTTATTTACACCTTACGATCTTCTGCGCCTGATAAAACCAAGACCGCCAATACCTAACATTACGATCGTTGCAGGCTCCGGTACAGCGCTAACCTCGTACGCAGTACTTGCATAAGCACCCCAGTCGGTATCGAGCAAATAAATACTGTCTCCATCGAATGCGAACTGACCAATGCCGCCATAAGCAATATTTTTAACTAACGACCCAAGGCTCAGGTCGTATTGTGAAAAAGTCGCACCATAACCGGTTGTCGCATAAAAATTATCGCTACCATCAAACCCGATATATCCTGCGGTAACACCAAGAACAGAATCCGACGAGCTCATATCAAGAACTCCAAGGCCGTCAACAGAAAACTTCAAGATACCTGTGCCGGATTGATCGGCATAATAAAGATTATCCTGGGAATCGAATGCAAGGCCGCCTGCATAACCGCCGATAGATGCAGCAAGGGTTGCCGCTCCAGTACCAAGATCGTATTGGAATATCTGACTCTGACCTAAGCCGGTCGGATCGGCCACAATATAAGCATCCCCGCCTGAGCTGATCGCCATATCGTAAATACCGTTCTCGGTCAACTGGTTCTGATAAACGCCTGCGCCGTCAATGTAACCGATCATGTAGGGATACGGACTGCTGAAAGTATTGGCATAGGATGTATAAGTGGTCCCGTCGTAACGAGCTACCAGCGAGTTAGCAACTGCACCTGGCAAAGTACCCGAAACCTGCGCGCTGTTATCGCTTACATCGATAGTAACAAGATCGGTGCCCTGACCGACATACAAATTGCCGCCGTCATAAGCAAGACCGCCAAATATTGACTGAGGCGATCCGCTTCCGCTATAAACCGTGCTGCTTCCAAAACCCGCTGCTGTTGTAAAAGCAGCCACAGCATTACATGACAATAATACTGCTATCAATAAACAAACTAAACTTTTAATCTTCATTTCCTTACCTTCCTCTCAAATTAAATTTTTAAACTTCATCACAACCAAACAAACTTAACTTGAAAGTTTTATGTCGAATCGACTTTTGCAAATAACATCATGCCACCTTCCTCCTTCCGCTTGTTTACAGGCCCTTTACGCGAGGGCGATTAACAAAAAAAAACCGCCATTCCCACGAAAGGAATGACGGCTTATAATTCATATCTTAATCGCCCAACTGTTTGCTATTACCCATAAATAACAGGCCCATCAAACAATTGCAGTCATTAGTTCCAAACGCGAGAACAACACATTAACATAACTACCGGCAGGTTTTCTGACTTGCATCTTTCCTGAAGACACCTTCCCGTCCATATCTGGACAGTGGTAAAAAACGTCTCTCGGCACTGTGAATAAATCACAGCCGATGCTTACAGCGGCGCGACCGTCACGGATTTTAACCGTGTTCCCATTTGGTTATCCCAAAGCACAACGGCTTTAGGACCAGCAGCTAAATCATATAACAATTTTCAAAGAACAAAGGGCAATATAACGACACAGCCGGCAAACGTCAAATAAATAATTAAAGAAAGATTGGCTGGATAGTGCAAAAAGAGCCTCAGAAAAGGAAAACATTGAAATTTCAAGATGAATTTGGGGAAATCTTCGCTTCGGAAAGACTTAATTATGCTTTGTGAACGTTTAAATGGGAAATGTCTAATTATGAAGAGAATTTTTATTTTAGTATTATTAGCGGTTTTAGCTTCGATTTGTTTTGCTGAAAAAATCGAAACAATTCACTATCCTCGCAAAAACGGCGATCCCGACGGGTTTTTTGCTTCAAAAGCTAAAGGGAAAGGTCAAAAATTTCGAGATCGAAGAAACCCCAGCCATTCAGCGTAAGTTCAAGAACCTTGTATGGTATGAAAAGGGACAGTTTTACAACATCATCAAAGACGGCGTAAGAGAGTTTGCAGGATATAAACTTGAAACAAAGGGCATCGTCCTGGGCACCGAAGAAACTATGGCCAGAGTGGATTTTGACAATGCCAAAAAATACGACAAAAACGAAAAAGTTTTTGTTGAAATAATGAACGTCAAATACGACAAAGAAAAAACTTTTAAACCTTCAAAATAAAACCGCAATAAAAAAACTGCGTGCAGGCTTAGGAGCGTGTTGCGCAAACACATTACGGCAAAACAACTTGCTTTTTTGCTCGAAAACTATTTGGGCAACACGCCCTTAGGGCGAATAGTAATTCCAGTTTTGTTTTTGCCTT
>JAGLHQ010000319.1 GCA_023143375.1 Planctomycetota bacterium | reverse complement strand
AAATTATCAGTAACATAGCACTAGTATAGGTGTTTCAATATTGAGGACTAAGTGTCCGGTTTGTCTTAGTATTGAGCATGTCGAAGATACGATCAGGAACGGGCCTACAACTATGGTGAGCTTATTTATTTTGCCGATAGCCATCGTAAGGACACCGACGGTTGCCAGCCCTACGGTCCATATCCAATCGACGCCGGGGAGGATACCAAGAATGTTTAACAGCCAAGTAAAGCCAAGTACGATAACAAGTGTTGGTGCGATGTATTTTGCTCTTTCCATAAGACTTTGACCTCCTTTGAATTTTTGTAAGTAAAGCTTGGAATCCTAACTGTTATAGAAGATAGGTTGTCGTAATTGTAAAGTCAATCACAAAATGGTTACATTAATGCTCGCTAACCATGCCTTCAAGTTCTTCGATGGTTACATCTGTAAAGTCCTTATGCACCGCGTTGGGGCTGTAGGGTGCTGACATGTTTTCGCCGTTGGCACCTTCTGTGATGACTATATAGGGCATGTTGGCTTTTTCAGCGGCCTGGAAACCGAACGGCGAATCCTCGAACACGACGCACTTTTCGGGTTCTACGCCCATTTCCTTTGCCGCGGTAAACAACACTTCCGGCTCTGGCTTGCCTTTGGTGACTTTGTCGTGATCTATCACAGCGGCAAAGTATTTGCCGATGTTAAGCTCTTCTAAAACCATTGTAACGTTATCTTCCGGTGAGTTTGATGCGGCGGCACACGGTATATCGTTTTCTTTGAGTTTTTTTAACAGATCGATAAGCCCGGGTATTTCTTTTACGATGGGGCGGTAGTTCTGGCGGTAGATGGCCTCTTTTTGGCCGCCAACTTTTTTAATTTTCTCCATCGTTATGTCGTCGCCGAACAATGTTTTTGCTATCATGACATTGCTGCGTGCGTGGATGTGCTGATTGTAAAACTCTTCGTTGATCGGAAGATCGTACAATTTGCCAAGCTCGATCCATGCCTGCTGGTGGTGCGGAGCATTGTCAACCATTGTTCCGTCAACATCGAATATTACACCTAAATTTGGTTTTTTTTCTGCCATAAGTTTCCTTCAAAAATTATTAAACACCTAGTATACTATAATTTCAGTCATTCTTGTTCAAGATAATCATTTCCTGGACTGTAAAATCTTTTTTGCGACGCTTTTTTGGCCACAGAGGAAAAAGAGTAAAACAGAGAAAAGAAAAAAGATCAAAGAAACCGCGGATTTTGCGGATTTCACAGATTTTTTAAAAGATAAAGGCAGATTTGAACCACGGATGGACACGAATGAACGCAAATAAAAAGGAGCCAGTATGGAGTGGCGGGTTTTTTCTCCGATTCACAGCGGGCAAGGTGAGAAAGTGATGCTTGTGATATTTTACCGCATCTAAGGCATCTTCGACAAAGGCGCCAAGGCGCAGAGATAATATGTAGGCCATCCTAGTCGATGTAATGATATTGAACTTAACCATTTACTATCATTATCGAAAGGATGATCCATGAGTAAGTTAGCAAAAGTTGA
>JAGLHQ010000318.1 GCA_023143375.1 Planctomycetota bacterium | reverse complement strand
GAGGTTTTTGTCGGTGTTGATGTGCATAAGAAGTCATATCATGTGGGTTCGATTCCTGCCACCCGCTTTTTTGCTGCGCGGCATAAAATCTCACTTTGGTCTTAACTTAAGTATTTCCAAATACTTATATTCTGATGCAGAATAACTTTCTCCGAGAGGTCTACCAGGGTTCTGTGAAAAGTTACACATTTTTTTTGGATTTTACTTGATTTTCATCCCGATTTATGAAATAATGAATTATCTACTATTCTAACTGACTAGTAGTAGATATGATTTACATGTTTTATCGGAGGAGGGAGGGCTGTCCTTCCCTTTAGATCGCAAGATCACATAAGTAGAGAGAGTATTTGTTTGTTTGTTTGTTGGTTGGTATACTGCGCGCGGTCACATCGAACAGACAAAACGGGTAAGTCCGGAATGGATATGTATTCGGTCGTTAGTTTATTTGTTTTGCATTCACGGAAGAATCAAGAACGGTCGCATGTATTGAGTTGTTGACTCATTTCGGCAAGAGGGTTTTTAGTAAGGGGAGTGTGCTTATTAGTACCTTACTTAGACAATCCGGAGCATTGGTAGTTTTTGTAGTGCTTGTCATTAGCACATGCGCTCATGGTATGGTCTTTATCAACGAAGTTTTTATTAATCCGATCGGGGCATCTTCTGAAAGCGATATTTACGAAGAGTTTATTGAACTATTGGGAACGCCCGGCATGAAACTTGACGGTTATGCGGTTGTGGTCTTTAACGGTAAAGAAACAAAGTACTACCCTATCGGAACTATTCCGACGGGTCCGCCATCCGGACCTGAGATAGAACAATTTTTCAGTCTTGACGGCCTTAGCCTTGGTGCCAACGGTCTGTTGGTGCTTACGGTTACGGACCCTACTTGGGGCTTCCATGAAGAGATGCTGATTGATTCATCTCGTGTGGCCTGGAACACCCTTTGGAATGGAGGTCCGACAGCAAATGATATTGATAATAACGGTTCGTTGACGTTTATGATCGTTCGGAATCGTCCTGGAATTACCGAAGCGGACCCGACGAATTCTGCGGGGCTTCTTTGGGCTAAAGAGATCAAGCACGACCAACTATTGGTAACATCTGTGTGGGACGATAATAATTCTATATGGGTCGATCAGTGGGGTGATGGTAACATCGATAAGGGTGAGTCTGATGGTATGGGTGGCAACTCTTTGGATTTGACGGGACTAACTACTGTTGGCGATGTTAGTGACGATCTTGAGATCGTTGACGAGGTGAGCTATGAAGACGATGCCGGCTGGGAGTATGACACAGACGGCAGACACGTTGATTTTGAAAGCACACACTCCGGATTTCCACATCGTCATGTCCATAGTTTGGATAATCCTATAGCGTTCAACCCGGATGCGATCACACGTGTAGACTACCGAACAACCGGTGACGGCTGGACACCGTCAGGAGGCGGAACCGGTGAAATGAGCAACGGAAACAACTGGCAGGACACGGCGACCGAACAGTGGATTCGCGGCAACAGTGAGAATGGATACGTCCCGGCAGAAGGCAATAGGTTTGCTCACTTTTATGACAATGACTCAGAACCTTTAAATCCAGTTCAGCCCCGTAATACAAATGTTCCGGTATGGCTCGATGACGGAGATGGAAATGATTATAACTTCTTGGCAGCAAAAACATACGAGATCGCAGCAGGCAGGATCAATTCTCTTGCTGTGCCTTTTATTCCCGGCGACGTTAATCGTGACGGTGAGTGCGACGCAGAGGATATTACAAAGATCGTAGCGGTATTCGGCGATGATGACTGGATATTCAGCAACAGTTTTTGGGATTCTCCTGAAGGCGATGAGGTCGATCCTGCAACGCAAACCAAGCCGTGGGATATTGACGGGACCGGAGATAACGGTATCGAAGCGAGCGATATGCAGTGGGTGCTAAATTTCCAGGGCGATACGACGGGCCAAATTGTTGGCATTCAATATGATAGCACCACGCCCGTTGCAACAGGTGTGTATCTCAATTCAAATGGGGGGGTGACATGCGGGATCGACACTTCTGTTAATGTTCCATCGGGAAGGACAAACACAACACTGCTTACCGGCGATATTGTTGAGATAACGGTAAGTGGAGAAGTAACAGCCGGTGCCAACAGCACCGCGGGCGAAGAAAACGGTATTATGCAATATATTCACGACTTTGTGATAAGTTCCGGCGGTGTTATTAAAGTGTTATCTGTCGAAGCATTGGGTTCATACAATACCACACGCCCGTCTTTGCAGCAGCTTATAGGTAATGACGGCGACCTGGGTATCGATCTTATAAATGGCTACACAACAAGCTTTAGCGAGGGACTATCAGGCCTTTGCGATATGTATAAGGTTACATTAGGAGTTGTAGGCGCCGGTTCGGCAAATGTAACTATCTGGCCCGCGGCTGATGCGAAGTTTGTCGCAAGCACTGCCGAAGGTGTAAAGATCGGACATACAGATAATAATGGAAACCCTGCGAGTTCATCATACCCCGGTTTGATATCATTTCAGTCTACTGCTAATCCAGCTGATTTCAATGGAGATAATTGTATTGACTCTGCGGATTTTGTCAGGATCTTTGCAGCATGGCTTTCTGTTAACGGTGAAGGAAACTGGGATGCGGTTTGTGACATCAGTCTGCCTTCCGATGTTATCGATCAAGCAGATCTTGCCAGGTTATTTGAAGACTGGATGGCAGGCTGCGGCATGTAGTAATGATATTATTAGATTGGGAATATAACACTGTCTGAATTGGTTCGGGCAGAAAATAATAAAAACAGTTTTTTTAATTGTTAAGGAGATAAGGGTGATGAAGAGAGAAAACTTATTAGCAAAGGGGGCCTTGTTGTTGGTTGCGTCTATGATGGTCACGATGTGCACATCGCAGGTACAGGCGGAAATGAACTCGACCAATATTTTTGACATAGGTACGGTTCATGACCTTTACATCAAGATCATACCGCCGTTTTATGAAGAGATGCGTTTTTCGGCAGGTGACAACAACGGTGAGCCGGAGGGATCGGTCTATCCTACCGAGATCGAACTCGGCGTGTATGAACATACGTATTGGCAGGCAGACATTGCAGATAACCAGACGGGGCCATTTATCAGGGTTGGTTTGCGCCGAAAAAGTGATCTGGCATTGGCATACGGGGTTCCCAATGAGGTTGATCCTCTTAAGTTCTCCATGAAAGTTGATGTCAACAGGTATGTGGCCGGTCAAACATTCGCGGGCAAAAAGAAACTCAGCCTTGAATGCGGCAGCAGTTATGCCCATATTACCGAGGGTCTGGCGTGGAGCATATATGGTGCAACAGGAATGGTTGCTGGCCGATCCAACTGGATTAATGTACATATAAGTACTGATGGGGGCTCAAACTACGACCTCATGGGATTGTACAACAACGTTGAGCAGGTCGATAAAGAATACCTCGAGGATCACATGCCCGACAGGCACGATTATGGTTTTCTGTATAAACTCACCGAATATAACGGTGACTTACAGAAAACACGTGAATTAGAAACTAACCCCTTTGAATTTCGCTGGTATCCCTTCGACCATCCCCAATATATGCTCGAAGATCCAACACCGGCAGACTGGCTTACACAGACGCCGCAGCGGGTCGATGTGGACCAGCTTATGAAATTCGCCGTCGCGGAGAACTTTGTCGCAAACTCCGACGGAACCCTCAACAAGGGTAATAACTTCTTTTACTATGACTGGGCGAATGGGCCGGACCCGAATATTATGGATCCGGCGTATAAACAGCCGAGAATGTACATCCCATGGGATCTGGATTCGTGCCTTGGAGATGATAGCATGTCGATCAACTTTTATATTGATTCAGGTCATATCGGAATGGGCCTGATACAGGAAATTGACGAAGGGGAAACACCTTATGGTTATGACACATATCAGGCGGAATACTATAGCACATACAATAGTCTGATTAACGGGCCGTTGTCAAAGGCGGATCTGCTGACAATGATCACTAATATTGAGAACTCCATTTCAACCGCACTGCTTAACGATATCCATAGTGAGTTGGCGGTTGAGATCGCCTCCGAAGGGCCTGTAGCGATAACTGCAGAGTTCAACAATTTGCGTACATTCATTGCGGATAGATGGGATTATGTTGACGGGCAACTGGCTCTCCTGGGGCCGCTGCCCGGTACAAGTTTGCTTAATGATGGGTTTGAGGATGCGACGTGGGATACGAACTGGAACGATACAGCTCATAGCTGGGTTAAGGACACCGCTGTTGTTAAAAGCGGTTCTTCTTCAGCATGGGCAAAGCTGGGTAATGCAGGTTACTTTACCTCCGATCCTTTGGATGCCAGCGACGCGACCGATATCCATATACGTTTTGCGATCCAAAAAGATGATATAGACTCAGGTGAATTCGAGCTCTATTATTATAACGGAACAAGCTACAACCTTATCACTGACCTTGATACTCTCGGCAGCGATGACGAGTGGCTTATGTATAGCGATACTATAACGGATAGTCAGTATTTTGTTTCCGATTTCCAGATACGCTTTGATGCCGGCCCAAACGATACCAAAGAAAACGTATGGGTTGACGATGTGGAAATAACAAAGGAAATACCGATCGTGGTGCCGGATGTTGTCGGTTTGACACAGGCTGCGGCGGAAGCAGCAATTACTGCTGCAACGTATACGGTAGGTGTTGTAACAACAGCTTACAGCGATACGGTTGCTGCGGGTAATGTAATAAGCCAGAATCCTGTTAGCGGGACGGCTGCTGCACCAGGTACGGCGGTTGATCTTGTAGTATCACTCG
>JAGLHQ010000317.1 GCA_023143375.1 Planctomycetota bacterium | reverse complement strand
CAATTATGAACAAAAAAACACAAAAACGAACAAAAACGCGCACGAAAGGAGACCATTTTACAAGCAAGCAAAATTAAATATGGAAAATACTTCGATACTAGTATCAAGCATGTGTATGAAATGCAAACAAACGGATCGAGATATTATCTACCTCAAGGTAGAAAACTGAATATTGAAAAGGACAGCGGGCAAAAGAAAAGCCCGAGCCGACGAATCGTCCCGGGCCTTTTTGTTTGCGTTATGCGTAACTTATTTCAATAGTCCTAATGGGCTAAAGAGGAAATAGAGCAACAGCGTAAGGGCGACAACGATAATGCCGACGACCTTTGCTCCGCCAGATGATTTAAGGTTAAGGTCGGTGTTCTTCTTAAACTCGATGGGTTGTGCCAGCGGCTTGAAGACCGTAATCACAGCCATTACAACAAGGCAAATGCCAAAGCAAAGAGCCATTCGGTTTAAGAACTGAATTTGCGGCACAGCGAATTTTAGCCCGCCGTATGCGACGATGTTTGTCAGTAAGCCGGCTACACCTGCAACTGGCGGCGCCTTACGAACGATAAGACCGAATGCGAATACGGCAAGGATGCCCGGCGAGATGAAACCCTGACCTTCCTGAATAATGGTGAAGATACTGTTCGATATTTGCGGGTCGCCGAGCCGTGGAGCCAGAAGGATCGCAATAGCAGAAAAGACCACAACGCAGATACGACCGATCAGAACGATACGGGATTGTTCGGCGTCCGGCTTGATGTGCTTTTTGTAGATGTCCATGGTGAAGATCGTAGACGCTGCATTGAGCATAGCAGCCAGCGAACTTACAACAGCACCAAGCAGGGCAGCGAGCACGAAACCTACATAACCTTTACCCTGCGGCAGGACGTTGCCTAACAACTGGGCCATCGCGGTATCATATTTATATGCGATGAATTTTTCGGTCTCTGTATCCTTCTCCGCGGCAGCGGCAGCAGCGACTATACCTTCGTTGTAAATTTTAACTTCTGCGGCAAGATCGGGGAATACGCTTGGCCATGATTTGTCTTCGGATTTGAAGATGGTGTATTCTTTGACTTCGATAGCGTTGAACTTAGATTGCAGCATAGGCAGAATATAAGGGTTTTCATTATTTGCAGCGTTTATTGCTTCCGATGTTTCAAACAGGGCGATCATAAAGGTGTTGGGTTTCCATGATGCAATAGTTCTTTCATCGGGTGCATGAACTATTTGTGCCAGTTTCGTTTGTGTGTTGGCTTTTAGGTATTTTGCCATGACAACAGCGTTGTCCGCTCGGCCTTCGAGCTTCATGTCTTTTGCATAGAGGTTAAAGGCGATGATACCCGGTATTACGATAACAAAAGGAATTATCAGTTTGAGCGATGCGGCAAAGACAATACCCTTTTGTCCCTGTGCCAGCGACTTCGAACCTAAGGTTCTCTGTGTGATGTACTGGTTGAGTCCCCAGTAGTAGAAGTTCGGTATCCAGAGGCCAAGCATAAGAGCGGTCCACGGCAGGACAGAGTCGTTCCGAGGCAGGAACATGTTCATGCGAACTTTGTTAAGTTCCCAGAACCTGTCGATGGCTCCGGTTCCTTCTGCAAGGGGGGTTATTGTTACCGCACCTGTGGTTAGGTCCATGACCGAGGCGGCTTCTGTGACGTTGCCAAGCTTATCGAAAGCAAAGTACATTATTATTGCACCGCCGATTATCAGTCCGCTGCCTTGTAAGAGGTCTGCCCATGCACATGCTTTTAGTCCGCCGGCTGCGACGTAGACCATTGCGATAAGTCCGATGACCAGCGAACCCTGTGCGAGGGTTACGACGTGCCCCATTTTTCCGGCGAGTGTGCTGATGGTCAGTGCACCGGAGTATGTTACCGCTCCCAGCAGGAGCATGTAGATGAACATCGTTGCAACTGCCATGATGGCGCGTGCGGTGCCGTTGTACCGGTGTTCCAGGAACTCCGGCATTGTGAAGATGCCGACCCTTAGGAAGTATGGCAGGAAACAAAATGCAACGACAACGAGTGTTACCGCAGCCATCCATTCATAACTTGCGATGGCAAGTCCGACGTGGCTTGCAGCGTTACCACTCATCCCGACGAATTGTTCGGTCGAGATGTTGGCAGCGATGAGCGAAAATCCGATCAGCCACCAGCTTAACCCTCGGCCTGCGAGGAAGTAGTCTTCGGAAGTTTTTTCTTTGCGGCTTTTGAATAAACCCAGTGCGATAACACAAATTACAAAGACCAGAAAGACGGTAATATCCATTACACCAAACTGCATAATCAATCCCTTTCCTTTTTAATGAAATGTTTTCCCTTATTCAGAGGGATTATACAGTATTGGCAATGGGGTGCAAGTGTAATTTATAGGGATTACGCATCTCACGGCCGCCTATATCAACATCTATTAAGGGTCGATGTTAATTATTCTTCCTTCCGTAACAGCCGGCGATCCTTCGGTTTGGCCGATAACAAGTATCATTGTATATCGGTTTTTCTATGTTTATAAAGTTATTTTAAAATACTAAAAAAAACCCTAAAAAACTCAAGGCAAAAACAGTTTACAGTCGATATATGTATCTGGAAATAGCGATCAAAGGTGGCTCCATTTAATGACCTGTCCGGCCATATTTGGATCGACCCCGGAGTGCCCGCTTAAACTATTGAGTTGGCTAACAAGTCAGATCGTAAACGAGGCACAAAAGGCAAGAACCAAAACAATTATATGGAAGAGCCACATGAAAAAAGGCAGAGCCATGATGGCTCTGCCATTTTTTTTTGTTAATGAGAGTGCCGGGGCTCGAACCCAGGACCTACGGCTTAAAAAGCCGTTGCTCTACCAACTGAGCTACACTCCCAAATTGTTTGTTTTCAAGACTTTATGTTAATTTTAAAATTCTCAAAAACCCTAACGTTGCTGAAATCATATTCCTAACCAGCAATAAAGTCAAGGTTTATATCATTTTCCGCACGGCTTGTCAACACCAATGTAGATGTTTTTTATTTTCGTAACCACTCACTGGAATCATAGACAGGATAACAGGATAAAAATACAGATAATGAAAATTCATGTTAATAGCGTTGGCGGATATTGACTTAAATATTGAGGGCCAGAAGTAAAGCGAAAAGTGAAAGAATTATAGTCGTCCCGTTATCTTTTTAAAAAAAGCGAGTTTAGAATGATTAACCCGTCTACGCCCAAGGGCTTCGACGCGACAGGCGAGGAAAAAACGGTGAACGGTTACCTGTTTTCTAATTTCCATTTATTATTTTGCCGTATTGCATGGTACGGGGCAAACCCGTACCATGCAACAGGTTGTTTTAATCTATCAGTTTATTCATCGTTTCTAAGGTCCGGGCGTCGGAGCTGCCGCGTTCCAGTTGGAATAATCCCGGCTATAGGTACTGATATTGTCACGATTGAGCGAATCTCCGTAGCCATCAGCACTTACCGGCCATGGAGCTACGTCATCGTAGTCGATCTTTTCAATTGGAATCCAATAACGCTCCTTGCCGTATTCCAGGTCACCTGGGATCTGTATCTCTAATTCTTCACCGCCATTATCTAACTTGCCGTCATAGGGGCCGTATACAGGGCACGAAGCAGAAATATTGGCCGGAACCTTGGCAATCAGAATGTACTCGCCTGACGGAATGGTCACACCAAAGGGGAATTCGTATCCCGTTCCCTCAATACGCCAGGTTACAACTTCCGGAACAAAGACACCCGGCGAAGTTTCGGTAGTTACCGTCTCTTCCAGCGTTACAGCAGAACCGGAACGGTTATACAGTTCAACGAACTCATAATCATCGGTCCCTTCGATCGGATGGTAATAAAACTCGGTGATCACAATATCCGGGATCAGCGGTCCATTATTAACACTACCCTGCGATGGCGAACTTTGTCGAACAAAGTCATAACCGCCGGACAATTCTGTCTTTTCGTACCGGCCAAAGGTCACGCCGGTTTCAGCAGCGTCAAACTTTTGCTGGGTCTGGTACA
>JAGLHQ010000316.1 GCA_023143375.1 Planctomycetota bacterium | reverse complement strand
ATCAACACCGACAAAAACCTCGTCATCACTTGTTAATTTTACATTCTTGAAAAACCTGTCAACTTTTGCTAACTTACTCATGGGCCATCCTTTCGATAATGATATTAAAATTCGCTTCAATATCATCATATCGACCTGGATGGCCTACATACTATCTCTGTGGCCTCTTGTTCCTCTGTGGCAAAATACCTTTTAATCCAGCCAAAGGCTGGAATAGTTTAAAACATTATCTTTTAGATATTAGAATTTGTTTCGTGCTTCGATATTCGGATCTCGTGCTTTCCACTTTTTAATCGGCCTCAGCCACCGGCTGAACTCCAAAATTCGTAATTAATAATTCGTAATTTTTAATTCTTACCGCCGTGATGCTTAAAAACGCTCTTAGGTTTCGCCGTCACCACCGTTACTCCCGATGGAACATCTTTTCTAACCCACGCATTGGCACTTATAACCGCATCGTGACCGACCTTGATATCGCCCAGAATCGTAGCCTCGGCGTATATCGTCACATTATCACCGATAGTAGGATGCCGCTTACCACCCTTTACGATACGGCCTTTTTCATCCTTCTGAAAACTCATCGCACCAAGAGTTACGCTCTGATACAGCTTTACGTTATCGCCGATCACCGTCGTCTCACCGATAACAACCCCTGTTCCGTGATCGATAAAAAATCTCTTACCGATCGTAGCGCCGGGATGAATATCGATACCCGTTTTCGTATGTGCCGTCTCTGTCATCATCCGAGGTATCAGCGGAACGTCCATCAGGTACAGTTCGTGAGCGATGCGATGTGTCGCTATCGCAACAATGCACGGATAACTGATAACGATCTCTTCGAATGACTGTGCCGCAGGATCGCCCTCAAAAGCAGCTCTTACGTCAAGCTTTAACATCTCACGGATATCCGGAAGCTTGCCAAGCAGCTCATCGCTAAGCTTAACAGCCATTTCCATGCAATCGAATACAGGGCATTTCTTAACCCGGTACTGATACTTTAGAGCAAGCGATATCTGCTCGTTAAGTATCCCAGACACCTGCACGACCAGTTCGCTTGTAACTTCTTTTACATTTTGTTTTGTAACTGCAAGCTTGCCGGTATATCCCGGAAAAATGATCTCCACCAGAAGATCGAGAGCCTCGGTTATCTTTTCGCGCACAGGCAAATTAGTGACATCAATAAAATTGATCCCGGAATCACCCTCATAAGTATTTAATATCGCATTGACAAGCTTTTCCTTGTCATTACCGCCTTGATGATCGCTCATCTTATGAGCCCCCTGCTATATAAACAACTCCGTAGAGACATATCGTTCGCCCGTATCAGGCAGG
>JAGLHQ010000315.1 GCA_023143375.1 Planctomycetota bacterium | reverse complement strand
AAAAATCATCCAAAAGCAATGATAAAGTTAAACATGAACCGTCTTATGATGTTATTTATGAAGGGGAAATTACGGTTCCTATGGACGTTGATGTTCTCATTACAGGGCTCATTGTAAAACATAATCACTATATAGATAAGTATCAGGCTGAGTTCGACACCCTCGATCCTGTTGTTGGTGAGATAATGCCAAAGCTTGAAGCTGCGAAGAAGGGCAGAGACGAGATCAATGAGCGGATTGTGGTATTAAAGGAAAAGCGGCGCCAGTTATATCATCAGGCGAAGGGTATGCGCACTGAGATGTACAAGCTCATGGATATTGATAATGATCTAAAGAGTGCGCCGATTGAGTCGAAAAAGATTCGCGATGAGATCGAAGAGCTTGACTGGACGCTTCAGACAACACAGATAAGTACGTCGAAGGAACGTGATATCGTCAAAAATATCCGCATTCTGGATGCAAAATTGCATACAATGGACGAAGATGTAGACCGCGAGGCTGAGGTTTCCACAAAGATATCTGAATTGAAGGAAACACTTACGGCGACCATGGATGAGGCAAATAGTGCCCATGAGGAAATTATGTCTATAGCCGATGAATCACAGAAGTTCCATGAAGAGTATATCAAGTACAATGAGGTTGCGCGTGGTTCTGGTGGCAGGCATAAATGGCTGAGTGCACGCATCACAAGTCACAGGGAGGCGCTAACTCATTGGAATGAGAGGCAGGCAGGAGGTGTTGCAAATGACTGAAATTAGCGATACCGAGGTGGTTCTTGATGCGGAAACTCAGATAGAGGATACGACTGTTCCACAGGATGCAATTGAGGGAACAGTTGAAGAAAAACCTGAAGAAGTAGTTGAAGAAACGGTTGAGGAGACTGCGCAGGACGAGGCCGCTGCACAACCAGAAGAGGTTGCAATACCAGAAGAACCAGTAGTCGAAAAAGAAGAACAGGATGCAACAGAATCTTCCGAGGAAAATGCAGAAGAAGAGCCCAAGGCGGAAGTTCCAGTAGCAGCAGATGTTGTCACAGGAGACGATACGGCAAAAGAGAATACGGATGCCCCAGCTGCTCCAGAAACGACAGAAACTCCAGCTGCTTCGGAAACCCCAAAGGTTCCAGAAATTCCAGAACCTGTGCCTACAACAGAAGGTGAACTTAAAAGGGCTATCAACAAAAAGCGGCAGGATATCGACCACCATGATAACCTCATCAGGAAAGCTATCAACGAAGCAAAACACCATCGTGCAAATGTGGGTGAGCTAAAGGCGAAGAGGGATGAGATCAATGCAAAGGTTCGAAAATCCGCTTCAGAAGCATCGAAGGTTCGAAAGGAGCGCGATGAGATCAATGCTTCTATTAACGCGTTAAAAGAAGAACGCGATGGTTACAGGCGCGAAACATCCAAGATCGCAGAAAATATCCGGCAACTCAAGACACAGCGCGATGATTTGAACAAGGATGCCAAGGGCAGTACCCTGGG
>JAGLHQ010000314.1 GCA_023143375.1 Planctomycetota bacterium | reverse complement strand
CCCCCGGAGCGACCGAATACTTCACGCAGGGATGGGTAACATACTGCAACGAGGCCAAGATCTCACAATTAGGTGTTGACAGAAAGACCATTGAAGAGCACGGAGCCGTCAGCGAGCAGGTTGCCCTGGAAATGGCCCATGGCGCCCGTAAAAATGCCGATACAGACGTTGCAATCGCTATAACCGGTATAGCCGGCCCTAGAGGTAGAACCGAACAAAAACCAGTTGGATTAGTATATATTGCTGTCGAGACCCAAAATGCGCGGAATGTGCATAGATTTGTGTTTTCATACTCTCGAGAATATGTCCGGCAAAGAGCGGTTCTTACGGCTCTTAATCTGCTTAGATTGGAGTTATAGATTGACTTTTTCGGTGAAATTTGTTACAATGAAAGCTCTATTTGGGGGTTATTTGACGTTGTTTTTACAGAGAACGCATGGCTAAAAGTCGAAAAAAACTAGGTGAGATACTTTACCGCCATAAGCTGGTCAGCAAGGAAGATCTGACTAAGGCTATCAAAAAATCCAAGGCAGACAATAAGCGTCTTGGGGAAACTTTGATCGAGATGAAGCTTGCCAGCGAAAAGGTTGTTACGCAGGCACTTGCAAGGCAGGCGGGGATTAAATTCTTCAATTTGGAAAAAGAAGAGATCGATCCCGAGGCTCTTAGCCTCATTCCTCTGGAACTGATCAAAAAGCATAGAATAATACCTATCGAGCAGAATAACGGTCTCGTTAAGATGATAGTTTCAAATCCTGATGATTTCGAGACGCTTGATATGCTTAGATTTCGCTTAAACGCGGATCTTAAGTGTTACTTTGCTGTCCCTCGTCTGGTGGATGAGTATATCGAAAACCTTGGCCAGGAGCAGGAAGAAGAAAGTGAAGAAGGCGGCGGCGGCGGATTCGGCGCCGATGACGAAAGCTATCGTGCCAGTATCGATGCGACGGCTGCTGAGCTTGAAGAGATGGGGCACGCTATCGAAGGTGAGTTACGCAGAGCCGCAGAAGCCGACGAAGATGACGACGGACCGGTTATTCGTCTCGTAAACCTTATCATCGACGAAGCCGTGAACATGGGGGCATCCGATATTCATATCGAACCGATGTCCGACAGGGTTAGGATACGCTATCGTAATGATGGTGTTTGTATCGAACGGGATAACATTCCTAAAAACATGCAGGCTCCTTTGCTTGCCCGTTTTAAGATCCTTTCTGGTATCGACATTACTGAAAAACGTGTTCCACAGGATGGTAGAATTAAACGAACCGTCGGCGATCAGGACATTGATTTCCGTGTTTCGACACTTCCGGCTTACCATGGCGAAAGTACAGTGCTTCGTATCTTGCGTCCCGAGTCGGTTAATATTGGTATCCAGGCGCTCGGTTTCGAGGGTGACCACTTTGCGACGTTCCAGAACATTATCAAAAGACCTAACGGCATCTTCCTTGTGACCGGGCCTACAGGTAGTGGTAAAACCACCACGCTGTATTCGGCGCTTAAAGAGCTTAACCGACCCGATAAGAAGATCATCACCGCTGAGGATCCGGTCGAGTATAACGTAGCAGGTATTAATCAGTGTCAGGTCAGAACCGAGATCGGTCTTACGTTTGACAGCATCCTAAGGTCGATGCTTCGTCAGGCACCGAATATCATTCTGATCGGTGAAATTCGTGACGGGATCGTAGCGGACATTGCGATCCAGGCTGCTCTTACAGGTCACCTTGTCTTTAGCACACTTCATACAAACGATGCACCGAGTGCTATAACTCGTCTTATCGATATGGGCGTAAAACCGTTTTTGGTGGCAAGTTCTATCCAGGCTATCATGGCACAGCGGCTGTTAAGGCTTATATGCAAGAACTGCAAGACAATCGACACCGATCCCGATCCGCATTACCTGCGGCTGTTAAATATCAAACCCGAAGACATTAAGAAGAATCCGATCTATAAGGGCAAAGGGTGTCCCAGATGTCAGGGGACCGGTTATAAGGGTCGAGTCGCTGCTTTTGAGCTTATGGAGATGAATAACGAGATCAGGGATCTTGCTTTCCAGAAGGCACCATCGGGCGAGATACGCAAAGCTGCGCGTGCAAGCGGTATGAAAACGCTGCTGGACGACGCTAAACGGAAAGTCTTTAAGGGGATAACGACTCCGCAGGAGGTTGCGAGAATAACACAGTCCGAAGGGTTGATGGTCGACCTGGACGACGAAGAAGAATAAGGATATGAGGTCTTAAAATGGCAACACTTCACATTGATAGATTGTTAGAGGCGTGTATTAAAATGGGCGGTTCGGACTTGCACCTTACGGTCGGTCGCCCGCCGGTATTGCGTATCAGCGGCAGATTGCGTTCGCTCGATACCAAGGTTCTTACACCAGACGATACGGTAGCGCTTATGAAAA
>JAGLHQ010000313.1 GCA_023143375.1 Planctomycetota bacterium | reverse complement strand
CTTGCGATGGAATCTGACGCCGATATTGTTTTCGTCGAGATCGGCGGTACGGTGGGCGATCTTGAAAACGCGTTCTATATCGAAGCGATGCGCGAGCTTGCTTATGAAGAAGGGCCGGGCAGTTGCTGCTTTGTAGGGCTTACTTATATACTGGAACCGAAAACTCTGGGCGAACAAAAATCAAAGGCCGCTCAGCTTGGTATAAAGATGATGATGCAAACAGGTATTCAGCCAGACATCATTGCCTGCAGGGCGGAAAACCCTGTAAGCGAAACCGCACGCCAGAAGATCTCGGTCTTTAGTAATGTTCCGTTCGAAAGGGTGTTCAGCATGCATGACTCGGCGAGCATCTATATGATCCCGTCGATGCTGCGCGAGGGCGGGCTTGATTTTGAGGTTATTCGAAAGCTTAAACTCGACGATCGGATAAACCTGCGTAAGGAACGTAAGGAATGGGCCAAGTGGTGCGACTTTACCGATAAGATCGACAAGAAAAAACAGGACGTTACGATCGGTATCACCGGCAAATATACGTCGGTGCGAGATAGCTATGCGTCTATTATAAATGCGCTGGAGCATGCCGGGATATGGCTGGGTGCTAATGTTAATATCAAGTGGATCGATACGACGGGGCTTGACGAAAGCAATGTCGCTGAGAGTTTGCAGGATGTTGACGGTATTATCGTTCCCGGCGGATTCGGCATACGCGGGACCGAAGGAAAGATCGCGTGCGTAAAGTATGTACGTGAAAAGAAGCTTCCCTTTCTCGGCATTTGCCTTGGCTTCCAAATGGCAGTAATAGAATTTGCCCGTAACGTATGCGGACTTGAAAATGCCAACAGCACCGAGATCGATGCCGATTGCGTCCATGGTGTTATCGATATTCTTCCCGACCAAAAGAAGATCGAAGGGCTTGGCGGAAACATGCGTTTGGGTGGCCATAATATTGAGATCAAGCGCGATACTATCGCATATAAACTTTTTGGTAACAGTACGAGCGTGCGTATGCGGTTTAGACATCGTTATGAGGTTGACCCAAAGTATATCGAACAGTTTGAAGAGGCCGGTCTGTTGTTTTCAGGTAAGGCACCGGACTATCCGATCATGCAGATACTTGAGCTAAAGGATCATCCTTACTTTATCGGTACCCAGGCTCACCCGTGCCTTACCTCTCGGCCATTGGCGCCGCAACCGATGTTCGTCGGACTGGTATCTGCTGCGACGGGTCAAAAGGACTGCATCGAGATAGCCATGAAAACATGTTCCTAACGAGCTATTTGCTTTGAAGCTCTTCGATTTGTGCCTCAAGTTGCTGGACTTGCTTTTCTTTTTCCACAAGTGACTGCATTATCCGAAGCATTCCTTCGGCGCCACGTTCGTGTTGCTGCTGCTGTGCCTGCATTGCGTCTTTGCATTCGATGACCAGATCCTTTTGTCGCTGTATTTCCCGATCTTTTTCGTGTAGCTGTTTTTTAAGCTGCAGGTTCTGGTTCGCCACAAGCCTTGCCCGCTTGTCTGTTTTGGGTGATTGCTGCTCCTGACAGCCGGTTGTGACGATGAAAAAGACCAATATGATGGCATAAAGTGCCGGTTTGATGGTAATATTCATTTTCAGTATCCCTTCTATAACATTAAACAGGTGTTGCCGATGCTATAATATAGCCCTAAGTCTGTATTTGTCAAGATGTTAACAAAAAAATGGAAGGTCCTGCCGTGGCCAGAGAACCTTCCATTTTACGAAGCCTAAAAGATTTCAAAGCTTATTTTTTCTTAGCTTTTTTTCTCTTCTTAGCTTTCTTCTTCGTAGCTTTCTTCTTTGCTACTTTTTTCTTAGCTTTCTTCTTCGTTGCTTTTTTCTTTTTAGCTACTTTTTTCTTAGCTTTCTTTTTCGTAGCTTTTTTCTTTTTAGCTACTTTTTTCTTAGCTTTTTTCTTCGTAGCTTTTTTCTTTTTAGCTACTTTCTTTTTAGCTACTTTCTTTTTAGCTACTTTTTTCTTAGCTTTTTTCTTAGCAACTTTCTTTTTAGCTTTTTTCCTTTTTGCCATTTGTAAATCACCTCCTTTCGGCTTTTTTTAAGTGTGGCACTCTTAATTTATCTAAGTGCCTTTAGTATACTTGTTTATCGTCAAAAATCACGTGCGTACTTCATAAATTTTTTCCAGATGTTTTTCTTTGCCATGAATTTTATTTTGTGTTTTGTTTGCAGCCAAAAGCGGTTAAGATGTTTTTATAAGAATGTTATTGCCGGCGTTAATTTTCATGTTTTTCTGAAACGCGTTAAACAGCATGTTTCAGAGCATTGTAAGGCAGTTTAACAATTTAGTGTTTATTGTTTTCATTGCCCGCTTGTGTTTTTTAGTTTTAAATAAGCAGTGTTGTTATGGATAAAATCATAGTTTTACCGTATGTAATTTTTTTTTTAAAAATTCGTATTTTTTTTATATTTTTGTTAAGATTTAACAACAAGTAACAGGTTTTTGTTATTTCTTGAAAAGAAAAGAAAATGAAGATTATACTTTTTGGCGGTTCATTCGATCCTATACACAAGGGGCATCTTGATGTTGCGCGTTATTCTTTTGAGAAAATCGGGGCCGATAAATTGTTCCTGATACCTGCGAAACGGTCGCCTCACAAGAAGGATTTTCCATTTGCCTGCGATGACGCCAGGTTAAATATGCTTCGTCTTGCGATACGCGAAACAACCGAGTTTGAAGTTAGCGATATGGAACTGAAACGTGCGGATCCGAGTTACACTATCGATACTGTTTTTGACTTCAAGCATTCGTATGGTGATTCAGCCGAGATATTCTTGCTGATCGGTGCCGATACCGTCGAAGATCTTGGCAAATGGCACCGTATAGGCGAACTTATCGATGCTTGTAATGTCTGCGTTATGTACCGGTCTGGGTTTAAAAGGCCGAATTTCACGGAATTTAGAGAACATTTGGGGCAAAAACGTGTAGAAAAGCTGGATAAATATGTTATTTCGACTCCCTTGATCGATATTAGCAGCACGGATATTCGGCGAAATATCGGGCAAGGATGTGATGTCTCTGCGTTTGTTCCACAGGCAGTTTTGGGTTATATCGAACAAAAAGGGTTGTATCTCGATGCGGATGGGTGAAAGTTCACCTTAAACCGGCGTTTATTTGTTTTTAATTGACTTTACGCGTCTTTACGCTTAGAATGTGTGGTCGGGAGTATAAAGCAGTTTCAGGCTGATTTTCCCAATAAAAGTCTGTGTTCGGCTTTGTGATGAAGCCCTTTGACGCCAATGTTGTTTGTTTCGTTCGCGTGGGAACCACGAGGTTTTAGTACAAAAAAAGATTAGGCCGCGCATCGACGCGCAGTTTTTACGTGTGCAGGGTATGAGGTGAAATTTTTCGTTGGAGATGTTTGATGTTTAATAGAAGCACTTTTTTAGTTACCACGTCTTTAGTTATCGTATTATTCTTTTCGCAAACGGCATTTTCTCAGGATATTGAGGGCGATTGGAATGATTTTCTTCATTACACCGCGATAGGGCGCTTTGATCTGGCATCGGCTTATGGCGAGAAGATCGTTGGTTCCGATCCTGACCCGATCGAGCTGCTTACTCTTAGCGAAGAGAACACTAACGGTTATCGTATTTTGCTGAAAATGCACGCCGACAGCGCCGAGTTACGTCAGGTCAGCGGCGAAATACTTGATATCATCGAACAGGGTCGTTACTTGAAGCGAACCGATGCGCGGATCATTGTTGCCGAGATACAGCGTCTTAGCACGACGATACGCGGTCGCCTTGCTGCTGAGGCAAGGCTTAAGAACGCAGGGGAGTTTGCGATCCCTTATATGCTCGACGCATTGGCCGATTTCGATCGCAAGAGCGAGTTTGCCAATATTGCGATGGCACTTCCCAAGGTCGGTAAAGATGCTATTCGTCCT
>JAGLHQ010000312.1 GCA_023143375.1 Planctomycetota bacterium | reverse complement strand
CGGTCTTACTATTTCCATAACGAGTCGCTGTTACCCTCGGCAGAGATAGACTATGCAAATGTTTGGTTCTGGGATGGCGCTACAAGGCATCTTGTCCGCGAAGAGGTTAGTAAGAGCTATTTTAACGAGTTGATGAGTATGCGTTCTTGCGAATGGTCGCTCAAGGCCGACGAAAACATCGGTAAGTCTATCGCTCTTTGGCTGGCTGCTTTCTTTAAGGCAGAGTCTGCCGGTGCTGCTCAGCCTAAATACTTCGGCGACGCCCATATGGATGCCAAGGCTTATGCAAGGACAGCCGGTCCGGAATACCTGCACCAAGGGCTCGATATGGCGATCAAAGAAGGGAATGCTTATGTGTCGCTCGGCCTTGTAGAGGCTTTGGCAGCTAACGCCGGCGAAAGCTCATTGATGTACAGAATAGGTGTTGAACAGCCTTTGGTTGCGGCTTTAAGCTATGATGACGTTTCGGTGCGGTACAGTGCTGCTATTGCTATAGGTTTGGCAGGCCCGGCTTCGAATTTTGTAGGCAGCGAACTTGTTGTCAAGAATCTTGCAAGTGCGATAGCTCCTGCGGAGAGTCAGCAGCCTGACGGCGATCTTGCCGACGAATACGCGTTACGAGCTATTAATACAATGCTTAAACTTGCTTCGACACGAAACCAGATCGTAAAGCTTTCACAAGCGATGCCTGCTCTTATCGAAGCGACGAAGGACAGCCGGGAAGACATGCAGGTGCTTTCAGGTCAGGTTCTTGCCCATCTTAACAGTTCCGATGCCCAGAAGGCGATAGCTGTTATGGCCCTTAACGATGAAAACTCGATGTTCGTTCGCGTTGAAGCGTTTAAGTCACTGGCGATATCCGCTAAGCAGAACGCCAATCTGCTGGATGCAGGGCAGGTTGACGGGATATACGCTCTTGTAGGTTCCAACGCAACCGACCCGATGCTTAGAAGCACGGCGGCAGGTGCCTATGGTGCATTGAACCTTCCCAGCAAAAAGGTTAAGGATCTTATACTTGACCAGTCGGTAAATTAACTGTTTACATTCGGCTTGTGATGCGTTATTTTGGTGTTTATGGCTGATGAAGAACCGAAAAAAGATGACAACTCACGGCATAGTTTACGCTGGTTAAGTGCGGGCGTTGAGTTCTGTGTGGTGATCGGTATCTTCAGTTATTTCGGTTACTGGCTTGACGGGTATCTCGATTGCGCTCCGGGGATGTTGATCGTTTGTTTCCTGGTTGGCTTTATTGGGATGGTGTATAACTTTTATAAGGATGCGAATAATTAATACGTGCGGTATCGCTTTTGTTGATGGTTCGTAGTTGTTGTCGAAAGAGATTTATAATGTGCCGAGGAATAAGGATTCTCGGCGGGGAATAGTTTTAAATACGGATGGAACCGGCTGTGCTTGATAGTTACCATATAATCCTGGCATCGACAAGTCCCCTGGACCACGTTATCGCCAAACCTCTGTTCACTATCGATCTTTTCGGGTATCCGCTTGTCGTAAGCAATCATTTCTTTATGATAATCGCTGCAACTGTGCTGCTGCTCATTTTTATCCCTCGTTCTGTAAGGGGCACCGGTCTCGTGCGGAAGGGGTTTGGCAATCTGATCGAGTCGGTTTGTGTTTTTGTAAAAGATGAGATCGCAAAGCCGTTTTTGGGTTCCGATACGAATAAGCACATTGGATTTATATGGACGGTTTTCTTTTTTGTGCTGACGATGAACCTGCTTGGTATGATACCGATATCCGATACCGTCCGTTTGATAACGGGCAGGCCGTCTCATATAGGCGGCGCCGCTACTGCGAATATATATGTCACCGGCACGATAGCGCTGATCGCTTTCTTTGCGATCCATGTTTACGGTATCCGTCAGCAGGGTGTTGTCGGCTATGTCAAGAATTTTGCCCCGGCTGTTCCGTGGCCCATCTTACCGTTTATATTTGCTTTGGAGGTTATCGCGGCGCTGGTGAAACCGTTTGCCCTTGCGGTGAGGCTGTTTGCGAATATATTTGCCGGACACGTTGTGATCGCGGCAATAATCGGGCTGGCTATACTCTTTAAGAGTCTGCCCGGAATGATCGGTTCGATCATGGCAGCGGTGTTTATAAGTTTCCTGGAGCTTTTCGTCGCTTTTTTACAGGCTTATATTTTTACTTTTCTTACTACTATATTTATCGGTTTCGCGGTTCACCCGGAACACTAGGTTCAAACTGACTTATGGTCAATTTGAGAATTTTAAATTACGAATTAAGGAATCCGCCGATGGCGGATGGTAGATTTTGTCGGTTATCTTGTAGATTTTATTGGTTAGTTAAAAACTTTTTTTTGTTTTGGAGGTTTATTTGAAATGTTGGATTTAATGGGTTCAGTATTGGCAGAGGTCGTCTTGGATGCCGAGTCGTTTAAAAGCTTTGGCGCGGTAATAGCATGCGGTATTATTATCGTTGGTGCTTCAATGGGTATCAGTAGGATCGCAAACGGTGCGACCGAGGCGATCGCTCGTCAACCTGAGGCAGGCGGAAGGATATTTACGAGTATGCTTCTTGCTGCGGCACTTATCGAAGGCGTTACATTCTTTGCGCTTATCATTTGTTTACTGAGTAGTTAGTATTGGGGAAGCCGATGCCTTTGAAAATTTGTTGCATATTAGCGATCTTTCTATGCCTTTCTCCTGTGTTATTAGCAGAGGACAGTTCTGTTGCGGATGCGTCTGCGCATGACGAGCAGCAAAAGATCAATCCTTTTGCGGGTTATCCGCTTGATTCGGTGTGTGCGGTTGTCGCGTTCGTTTTGCTGCTATCGGTTCTGGGCAAGTTTGCGTGGAAGCCGATGCTGGCAGGTCTAAATGCGCGTCAGCATTATATCGAGAAACAGATTGCCGATGCCGAAAGCACCAAAAAGGATGCCAACAAAGTTCTTGCCGATTATCGTTCCAAGGTCGATAACATCGAGTATGAAGGAAAGCAGATAATCGACAGGCATACGAAACAGGCCGATCTTCAAGGCGTCGAGATCATCGAACGGGCCAAAGAGCATACCGAAGAGATGAAGGTTAAGGCACATGCCGACATCGAGCGTCAGCAGAATATAGCCCAGGCGGAGCTTTGGACCCAGGCCGGCGAGATCATACTCAATCTTGGCAAAGAGGTCTTCGGCAAGAGTCTTAACGAAGGGGATAACCTGAAGCTTATAGAAAATGCTATAAAACAGCTTAGTGAAGAAGAGGAAAAGGAACGGGCCAAAGAGCAGGAAAACTCGTAGATGAGCGAAACGACCAAACATATTGTAAGGGAGATATACAGCGAGGTTATCTTTGAGATGGCACGGGACGCCGAGATGCTCGAAGATGTTTTAGAGGATCTTGGGTGTATCGAGCACGTACTGATCGCTGAGCCTGATTTTGCAATATTGCTTGGAACCCAAACCATAAAAGGCGCCGAAAAAAGCGAGATCGTGCGTAGGGTTTTTTCCGGAAAGGTTCACGATCTGACGCTTGATTTTATCAGCGTGCTTGCAAGGCGAGGGCGGATGAATTATCTGTCAGCGATATCTGACAGGTATCAGAAGATGATGGACAGGCACCAGCAGAAGATGCTTGTTGAGGTTACTCTGAGCAAATCACCGGGTGGCGGTTTTTTATCGAGTCTTAACGACGATCTTTCACGGGCAATACATGCACGCGTTAAGCTGGTAGTTCACATTGACCCTGCGATCATCGGCGGGATCGTTATCAGGAAAGGGGATAGGGTGATAGATAATTCGGTAAGAACGATCTTGAAAAATACCATCGCTACGGTGGTGGAAAAATCGCAAGTGAAGATAAGAGCAACAGGCTAAAACTAAAGGGCTTTAATCAGGTCCTGGAGCAGCATGGCTGTGACCGAAAAGATTTACCGCCGAGGATGCGGTGATCGCAGCGATTAGAGATTAGAAGAAACCGCAGATTTCGCGGATTACACAGATTAAGAAATATTTTTTTGCCATGAAGAAAAAGAAAATATAACAAAAATTGTCCCCGTTGGGCTTTCGATATAAGCTGTTGCAGAACAAAGAACAAGAAGTCGAAAGATTGTAGTATGGAGTCATATATAAATGAAATTTGACGTAAATGAAATTTCGAGCCTGATAAAACAGGAGATACAAAAATATAAATCGAGCATCGATATCGCGAATGTCGGCAAGGTACTCGAAGTTGGCGACGGTATTGCCCGCATCTACGGACTTGACACAGCTATGGCAGGCGAGATGCTGGAGTTCGAGAACGGCGTTATCGGCGAGGTCTTTAACCTCGAAGAGGAATCCGTCGGCGCGATCATCTATGGCGATTATCTTAAGGTAAAAGAAACCTCGACGGTAAGATCCACCGGCAAGGTGCTTACGGTTCCGGTCGGCTTTGAGCTTTTAGGACGCGTCGTTAACGCGCTTTGCGAACCTATCGACGGCAAAGGTGCTCTCGATTGCAAGGAAAGACGGCTTGTAGAATCGTCTGCGCCGGGTATCGCCGACAGGCAACCCGTCGATCAACCATTATATACCGGGCTAAAAAGCGTAGATTCGATGATACCGGTCGGTAAGGGGCAGCGAGAACTGATAATCGGCGACAGGAAAACCGGCAAAACCGCTATCGCTCTCGATACGATCATCAACCAGAAGGGCAAGGACGTTATTTGTGTTTATGTAGCGATCGGGCAAAAGGAATCGACGGTCGCGGAAGTTGTTCATACTCTGGAAGGCTTCGGAGCGATGGAGCATACCGTAGTTGTCTCAGCGAGCGCAGCTGATTCTGCGGCGATGCAGTTTGCAGCTCCATACGCGGCAACAGCAGTAGCCGAGTACTTCATGAACGAACACAATAAGGACACACTGTGCGTTTATGACGATCTTAGCAAGCATGCTATCGCGTATCGTGAGCTTAGCCTGCTGCTTCGTCGTCCGCCGGGCAGAGAGGCTTTTCCCGGGGACATTTTTTATCTGCACAGCCGGCTTCTGGAAAGAAGCACCAATCTAAGAAATGATCTCGGCGGATCGCTTACGGCTCTGCCGATCGTTGAGACGCTGGAAGGTCAGGTCTCGGCGTATATTCCGACAAATATTATTTCGATCACCGACGGGCAGATATATCTGCAAAGAGATCTGTTCCTTAGCGGCGTTCGTCCCGCGGTCGATGTCGGTATCAGTGTCAGCCGAGTCGGCGGCGATGCGCAGCCGATCGCGATGAAAAAAGTCGCACCGAAACTAAGGCTCGATCTTGCGATGTTCCGCGAGATGCAGGCCTTCGCCCAGATGGGCACCGAGCTTGACCCGGCTGCTCAGGCGCAGCTGGATCGCGGAAGAAGAATGGTAGAGATATTAAAACAAAAACAGTTCTCGCCTTTGGGCGTTGGCGAGCAGGTGGTTAGTATTTTGGCAGGTTCTGCGGGTCTGGTAGACGAGATCGATGTCGCCAACGTGTCGCACTTTATTACCGAGATGATAGACTGGCTGCACCTTGAAGCAGCCGAATACTTCGAGCATATTGAATCGGGAAAAGACATCAATGACGAGTTTATCGAAGAATTAACAGAGGCGGTAAGAGCGTATATGACAATCTATAAGTTTTCGTTTGGAAGATAATGGCAGGGACAAGGCAAATTTTGCAAAGATTCAAGGCCACTGAGAACATCAGTAAGGTCACCGGTACGATGGAGACCGTAAGCGCCGTCAAGTATCGTAAGTTGTTCAATACGTGGCGCGAGAGCATCGATTTCTACGATGCTCTCGCGCAGCTTGCATACCTTGTCGTTACTGCCGAAAAGAGCATCGACCATCCGCTTATGCACCCCAATGAGGCGAAAACCAACGCGATCATCGTTACCGGCAGCAATCGCGGTTTGTGCGGCGGATATAACAGCAATGTCTACAAGCAGGTCGAAGTTCACGCTAACATGGCAAGGCGGTTCGGCAGGAATCTTGAGATTTACGCACAGGGCAAAAAGGTTATAACGCATTTAAGCAACAGGAAGATCGAACTTTCCGGCACATTCGAGGAATTTGAAGAGGTGCCGTCCTCTCAGCAGACAAACGAGATCGCCGACGATTTTATCGACCGGTTTTTGCAGGGTAAGATAGGGCGGCTTGGCTTTGTTTATACACGTTTTTTTTCGCCGGCCAACCAGAGAGTGCAGACGCTGACGATACTTCCGGTTGCCGATCTGATCGACGATCTTACGACACGTGCTACGGTTATATGGCCGTGGGAGCTGGCGTTCGAGGACTTTTTGCTTTCGCCGTCGCCGGAAAGAATTTTCGATACGCTTGCAAGGATGATGATAAGAACCGCGATAAAAGGGTGCTTCCTTGAAGCGGCGCTTAGCGAACACTTAGGGCGGGTGGTAGCTATGAGAAGTGCGACGGATAATGCTAACGAGATGATAAGCGAGCTTACGCAGGAGTACAACCGGGCAAGACAGTCGCAGATCACAATGGAACTGCTGGATATTATTGGGGCGACCGCAACATAACAATTACTGGAGAGTAAGTTTTAGATATGAATAAAGGCAGAATAGTTCAGGTCATCGGAAGTGTTTTCGATGTGGAGTTCCCCGGCGGGCGGGTTCCGGATATTTATAACGCGATCAAGGTGTCGTACCATCTCGAGGGCAAGGATCTTGAGCTTGTCGGCGAGGTTCAGCAGCATCTTGGCGGTTCCAGAGTACGCGCCATCGGTTTGGGTCATACCCAGGGACTAAGGCGTGGTATGGAAGTTATCGATACCGGCGACGCGCTTACGGTTCCGGTCGGCAAAGAGACGCTGGGCAGAGTTTTTAACCTGCTTGGCAATCCGGTTGACGGCAGGGGCCCGATCGAAGTTAAAGAAAAAAAACCGATCCACCGCAAACCGCCGGAGTTTACATCGCTTTCGGCAAAGTCGGAGATGTTCGAGACAGGTATCAAGGTGGTCGATCTTTTGTGCCCGTTCGTTAAGGGCGGAAAGACCGGATTGTTCGGCGGTGCAGGCGTTGGCAAGACCGTTATGATACAGGAGCTTATCGCACGTATCGCAACCGAACACGGGGGGTATTCGGTGTTTGCAGGCGTCGGAGAAAGAACCAGAGAAGGCAATGACCTGTGGCTTGAAATGCAAAGTACCATGATTGGCGATACCGGACAAAGCGTCCTTGACAATACCTGCCTCGTATTCGGACAGATGAATGAGCCTCCCGGTGCAAGGCTAAGGGTGGCGCTAACGGCGCTTACGATGGCAGAGCACCTTTGCGAGATGAGCGGTTCCGAGACGCTGTTGTTTATCGATAACATTTTCCGCTTTAGTCAGGCAGGTGCGGAGGTATCGGCCCTTTTAGGGCGTATCCCGTCTGCGGTTGGGTATCAGCCGACCCTGGCGACCGAAATGGGGCAGCTTCAGGAGCGCATCGCATCGACCGATGCAGGGGCCATAACATCCGTCCAGGCGATATATGTGCCCGCCGACGACCTTACCGACCCTGCACCTGCGACGACGTTTACGCATCTGGACTCATCGGTTGTTCTTTCACGAAAGATCGCCGAAAAGGGCATCTATCCCGCGGTCGATCCGCTGGAAAGCTCGTCGCGAATACTCGATCCTAATACCGTCGGACAGGAACACTACGACGTTTCACAGCAGGTGTTGGAATATCTGCAAAGGTATCACGATCTTCAGGACATCATCGCAATTCTCGGCGTCGATGAGCTTAGCAAAAATGACCAGGTCGCTGTTTCCCGTGCAAGAAGACTCGAAAGATTTTTCTCTCAGCCGTTTACGGTTACGATGCAGTTTACCGGCCTTGAGGGTAAATATGTTTCGACTAAGGAAAGCGTAAAAAGCTGTAAAGAGATTTGCGAAGGCAAATGGGATCACATCCCCGAGCACGCGTTCATGTTCACCGGCGACGTTCGCGATGCTCAGGAAAACCTAAAGAGGAGTAAATAACTTACCATGGTTACACTCGCACCAGGGGCATTTAAGGTTACACTGCTTACACCCGAAGGCAAGCTGCTCGAGTGCAGGGCAAGGTCGGTGATCATGCCAAGCCATGACGGAAGCATAGGAATACAGAGGAACCATTGCCCAATGCTGTGCGAGCTTGGAACCGGCATCGTCGAGGTGAAAAATATTCACGATAGAGATAATGCTTACTTTCTTATAGACAGCGGCTTCGCACGTATCAGTTTAAACAACCTGACCATACTGGCCTACGATGTTACCACTTTCGATGGGATGGAGATTGAACGGGCACAGGATATTGTCGCTCAGGCACGGGAAACCGTTGAGACAAAGGGATTCTTTGTCAGCATAAAAGATGAAAGGATCGATCAGGAAAAAGCCAGGATGATCGTTAAACTGGCATCGCTTTCAGGGGTTGGAGCTGACTGATATAAACTGTGATTAGGTGGTTTTTTTTTGCCTTTCTATCATTTTGATTGAAAATTTGTGCAAAAACCGCCCGTTTTTACCGAAAGTACCGAAATTGTTTGCAATTTTGCAGTTTCTCGGCTAAAATTCTCCACAGGTGAGGTTTCCAATGGTAAACGATGCGAAAAAATCCGGGAATCAGAAGGATTCGTCACTCGATGCTCTCGCAAAGGATTTCGTTAGGGGGCTGGACAACGAGCACAAAATGCTGGTAGTATTAAAGGCTCAACTGTACGGTGGAAGTTGGCTTCCGATGCTTGATGACCTGCAAAACAGGCTCGAGGGCAAACCGTATATTTTCAAACTCAGTACTCGTATCAAGGATGATGTCCAGCGCATTGAGCAGATGAAGGCTTTTGAAGAATCCAACGGTATCGATCTGGCCGAGTATGTCAGCTTGACGTAACCTGTCCGGGCCTTACTTTCTGTATTGCCTATAACGAACTATCCGGGGTTCCAAATGTATGGGAGTCCGTTTCCGATTAATGTATTGCTTATTGTTGTTAGGAGGCTAAAAATGCGGCGAAAGTTTTTTTTCTTTGTCTGCCTGTTAAGTTGTTTGGTCAGCGGTATCGTCTGTGCCATCGCACCGGGGTCAAGTGTCCTTATCGCTCCGGAAGCTCTTGCTAAAGCCGACCTGAAGATGAACTGGCAGGTCAATCTGCCGGTTAGAGGTGATGAGTCCGTAGAGCGTATGTTTGACTACGCGGAATATCTTTACATCCTTACGGACGATAATTACATCTTCTGCATTAATAAGAAAAGCGGACAACTCCAGTTTGACAAACAACTGATCGCACCGGGGCTTCCGATCACCGAGCCTGTCTATCATAACAACAGGCTGTGGTTTATGGTCGGAAACGAGTTGCTGGTACTGAATCCTTATAACGGTGCAATAAAAGAAAAAAGAAAGCTCGCCCTTGGCGGTAATCTCGTCGAAGGACTTGCGATAAACTCTGAGTTTATATATCTCGTCGGCAAAAACAGAATTAGCGCTATCGTAACCGACGGCTTCTGGCGTAAGTTCATGGTCACTGCTGACGACGACTCTAACATTACGTCGCTCGCTGTTGACGATAAGAATATGTTCTTCGCTACAGTCGCCGGCAGCGTATTTTGTTCCGATGCCGGCAAGGCCA
>JAGLHQ010000311.1 GCA_023143375.1 Planctomycetota bacterium | reverse complement strand
GTCAATCCCATTCTTAGTTGAAACTATTCACGGCCATCCAACCTCATGCGACGACTCTCTCCCTCCCTTCATCTGTCTCAATGTTCAGTTCTTCCAGGATTGCCTGCCTCAGGACTGGCAAGTGGCGATAGCCACACAGTCGACGAAGCCGCGGCTCTATATCCAGCAGGGCTGACGCTAACCAACGGTGCTTCTGATTGGAGTTCTTCCAGTTATCTACACGGCCACATCGTTCCTCAGCCTGGGCGTTGATCGATTCGATGATGTTCGTTGTCTTGAGCGATCGACCCAGAACTCCAAACACACCCAACCGGTGCAAGGTCAGCGTTTCCTCGAGCCCTTCATCCAGACTGGCAACTGCTGATTCGTTGATGTCACTCAATTCCTGGCGGATGTTTGTCAGCTCCTGCTTTGCTTCGTCGTAGGTCGGTCGCTGGTACGCCTTCTGCAATCGGTTACGCCAGTACTTCTGATCACCTTTGGCCAGGTACGACACCACGTTCTCCCGTTTGTGCCACTGACAGCGCTGAATCAAAACCCGGCGGGAAAATGCCTCCAGCGATGCTGCCCGCAGGCCCTTGGCGCCGTCGATGATAGCAAGTAGTCCACCACTGATATCAAGGCCCCGGTCGGTCAGCGTCTTCAAAAACCGGGAGATGGATCGTTTGTTTTCCGTGTTGGTTTGAACAAACCCCAGGATGTGCTTATGGCCCTCCAGATCAACGCCGGCGGCGACTACCATCTGGTCCTCGGCAAAACTCTTGCCGTCCAGAAAAAGAGCCACCAGGTTCAAATCCGACAGGTCTCGCTCCTGGAACTCTCGCAACTTCTTGGCACTGGCCTCGACGAACTTGCGCGAGACCGACGAACTCGAAAGGCCGATCGCGCCGGGGATTTGCTCAGCAGCCTGTTCGAAGTTGCGACAGGAAATGCCGTACAACACCTGCCGAAAAACCTGATCGTTCAAGTCTCCGCCATGGTGCAGATTTTCGTAGCAGGATAAGGAAACTTCACCGTCCGGGTTCCTCAACCGGGGCACCCGAACAGGAATTGTTTGGCCAGCGAGCTTCACCGACCCGGGGTTGGTTCCGTGGCGCCGGGGAGTGTCCTCGCCGTCTTTGCGGCTGTGTCGGGCTCCTGCCAAACTAATCACTTCCTGGTCCAGCTCCTCCATCACGTAGGACAGCCCGAGAGGAATCAGGGACCGGATAAGCTCCAACCGGGCGTCAACCTGCAGGGCTTCAATATCCTGGCGGCTGATCACATCGGGCTTACCCATGATTTTGGACTTCTTGCGTCTGCGAACGATATGTGGCACTCTAGCCATTGGTGGCCTCCTTGTTCTCCGGTTCTTTAAGTTTGCGTTACTCAAAGTTTTACCAGAGGCGGGAGGCCGCTTCAACTTTCAACTAACTAGTTCCTGTTGCGGAAAGGCCAAAATTCCTGTTTCTGCATGAGACGGAACGTAATAAATAATTCGCTGAAGCAAAAAACTGGTTCTCTTCTTTTTCCTCTTCGTTCACTTATCCAAAATACTATTTTTCGAACATACCTATCCACGGGTTTCTATTTTTTTTCGTTTTCATCACCTCATTTTACTTACAACCGCGTAAGCAGAACAAGGTTGTGACAAAAGACCGCGCAGCCAACACTGGCCGCATAATTCTTAAATCCCCTGAAAAGGCACCGAAAGAGGTTAAAGGCACGCTTTAAGACCGAAATCGTTCCCTCGATCCCAGCCCTGAACCTTTGGGCAGCCATGAACAT
>JAGLHQ010000310.1 GCA_023143375.1 Planctomycetota bacterium | reverse complement strand
CCCGTAAGCCTGCCCATCGCCGCGTCCGCGTTTCCGCACACACCGGAGCTAAGGAACAAGCCAAAGACTTGTCTTTGACGGTAGTGTTCCATAAAAACCTTCGCCGTCTCTTCGATCCCCATGCTCACCCGCCGAACATTGCCGTCCTCGCGCAGCGGGCAATACTTGCAGTCATTCTCGCATACATTAGACACAAGCGTCTTAAACAGCAGGCTCTTGCCGCCGTTGGGCAGAGTAACGGGGTATATCCATTTCCCCTTGTCCCCTCGCACCCGGCCCGGCGTATCTTTCGTACCGCACGCGCAAGCAAGATCATACTGCGCATCGGCGCTGAGGATCTTAAGTTTTTCGAGCGTGTTAGGTTGTGATATGATCGCCGGCATCGACGCCTCCATGAAAACCTTTTCGTCCCCACCTTGTCATCCCAGCGAAAGCTGGGATCCATTCATACGATTAAAACGTGCTCTACCGTAGGATGGGCAGATTTTCTGCCCATGCGGCCTACTCCTTACATCGTCAAGTGTATACCAACTTCCTCAATTTTTCAATACAACAATTATGCCTATTTATTCTTTACTTATCACCCGCTCAGTATATAATTAAACCGGATATACGCAGAGAGGAGAACCAAATGACAAAAAACCAGATAATTGCAAAAGCAATGCTGACAACACTCGGAATCTACGCCGCCGTCGCTTTTGCGGTCAACCTTAGATATGGACCTGCCAACGGAGGGAATAGATGGGCATTGCTGTTGATGATTTTTGTCACAGCCGTCGCTATTTTCTTTGTCGTTCGTATTTTGGTTTTCAATAACGACTCCCTCGCTTCTAAAATTGTCGGTCCGCAGGACTCCGGCGAAGATTTCGATCGAAGCGATTATCTCATAAAAGCATTCAGTGTTGCTTTCACTATCCTGGCACTTTTGTTTTTGTGTTCTTCCAGTACTGTTAGGGGAGTTATAAAACTTTTACAGGCGCTTTCTCTGCCAAATATAAGAGTGTGGATTACCGATGTCATCGAGACAAAACGAATAACCGGAAATCTAACTCTCACAAGATACACCGGGATATATATTGATGCGTTTATTAAATTGATCGTCATAACATATCTCTTATCAGGCGCCAGATATATTACCCGCTGGCACTTAAAGAACTCTTGTTCAGACAATACAGAAGGAGTGAATAATGAATAAAATGATCTCTTTGGCTAAAATAATGTTCGTCGGCCTCGCTATATACCTGTTGATTCGGACCGCCGGCAATGTCTTGATGTCGATTATGTATATTCGACAATTCACTTTAGAATCGATGGGTACTATGGCATTTAATTTGACGCTTTCGATAGCTTACGTCGCTGCGATAGTTTATTTTCTTATTTACAAACGCGAAAAATGGGCACGTAAGCTCATCGCAAAGGACATCGAACCCGACCAGGCTCTGGACACATCGCTTACCCTTACAATGGCTTTCAGGCTCGTTTCAGTAGGTGCAGGCCTTTACAGCATGTATACTTTCGTGTGGTCGTTTTCCACTTTGATAAGAAATTTATTGTTAGCCGCACAATCTGACCAGCAAGGCGAGGGTACCCGAACGTTCTATACCGCTGCTTTCTCTCCCGATTATCTTCAGCCATTACTGTTTTTGGTACTGGCCGTTTACCTCCTGTGTGGAGCACCGCATTTCGTAAGATGGCAGGTCAAAAAAACAATCCAGTTTTGCAACCAGCATAGCGACTTAAACAAGGACCAAAAATAACCAACAATTTGAAAGGATAAAAAATGCACGGAACATTCGGGATGGTACGTACCACCTACATCGCCGCAGCGGCCTCCGGCGCCGCCGCAAGAGCAAAAAACAAAGCAGACAGCGTTGCCCATCAGGTAAAGGCCTTAGAAGCAAACCTTGCAAAGACACTCCTGATCTGCGAAACCCTCTGGGAGTTCATCAGCAAAGAGCAAGGCCTGAACGAAACAGACCTAAACAAAATGATGTACGACATCGACATGCGCGACGGCCAACTCGACGGAAAGAACCAGCGAAAGATCTCAGAGTGCCCGGATTGCGCACGAAAGGTTTCCCCGCGTCATCCCGCATGCCTATACTGCGGAAAGGTCATAGATTCGTCAGCTTTTTCAATGTGATAATTATGAAATACAAACCAATACCAGGCCATGACAATGACATAGATCCAAAGGAACTCGAGGACCCCTTCGAAAACCGCAAATACGGATGGATACTAAGATTCGCCGTCAGCGCATTTTTCGGAGCACTGTTGTCGGTCTTCCTTTTTTTGTTTGGGATGTGTATGTGCAGATATGGTTTGCTTCTTACAGCGGCAACCTTGTACTCCAAAGCCATTCACATCTTCTGGATACTCCCCCTTGTATGGGGCGTCCTGGGGATTTTCTTCTTTGAGACAATGGTAAACGCCGCCAAAGACATGATAGAAGATCGTTTCGGTGTCAACTAGCCAAACACAGCCATCTAGCGAAAGCTAAAATTCTCCGCTAAAAACTTCGGTAGCCCCGCCCGTCATATAAACGCAGTTATCATCCTGGCACCAGTTCAGGTCAAGATCGCCGCCCGGCAGATGCGCCACCACATTCCGCTCGCACCTCCCGCTAAGCACACCAGCCACTGCCACCGCACACGCACCCGTACCGCAAGCCAGCGTTATCCCGCTGCCGCGCTCCCACGTCCGCATCGTTAATTCGTTTGGCCCGTCGATCTTCACAAAATGCGCGTTAACCCGCTCCGGGAACAACTCATGGTTCTCGATCAACGGCCCAACCTTATCGAGCGTAAGATCTTCCACCGACTCACTGCAAAAGATAACAGCATGCGGGTTCCCCATCGAAACGCACGTCATCGAAAGCTGCTGATCGTCGATCTCAATATCATGATCGACCACCTGCTCGGCGGCGATGTTCACAGGAATGTCCAGACCCTTCAATATCGGCTGACCCATGTTAACGCACACCTGCGACACCTTACCATCGTCACCGATCTCAAGGCCAAGCGTCAGTATCCCTCTACCGGTTTCTACTTTTAATGATCGCTCGAATGACCGCTGCCCGCCCGCACTGAATGTTCCCCCAGCCGCCGTAAGCTCGTGATCGTATGTATATTTCGCAACGCAACGGATACCGTTACCGCACATCTGCGATTCCGAGCCGTCGGCGTTGAACATTCGCATTTTCACATCCGCCGTCTCCGAAGGGCATATTAGTATCAGCCCGTCAGACCCGATACCCGTATGCCGGTCGCTTACCGTTATCGCCATCTGCGCAGGATTGTGCGCCTCCTCGGCAAAGCAGTTAACATAAACATAATCGTTCCCGATCCCGTGCATTTTTGTAAATCGCATATTCCACACCTCATATTAAATCTCAACCCACTCCAAACTACACCACTTACAGAAATAAGTCAAGCGGTAGGATGGACAAATCTTTTGCCCATGCGGTGTAATTGGGTGGCATCCTTTTGACGCAGTCCAAAGGATGGGCATATATCGGTTTGGTTTTATATTTGTCATCCCGGACTTGATCCGGGATCCATTCTAACAATAACAACTTGCCAACAGAATAATCAATAATCAATAGAAAATAATAAATCAAAAAGGCCCCTTTGCATATCACAAAGAAGCCTTAAGAGTTTGTTTTGTCTCTATGACCGGAACAATCCCAAACTGACCGCAGGTCAGCGATGGCGTTAGCCATCTACTATTCACGAATCACGAGTCACGAGTCACGAATCAACAGCTTGTTCCTGGCTCGCTTCGGCTTCAACGGCCTCAGTAACCTCAGCCTCTGCCGTGATGTCGACTTTGCGTGTGTTCTCTTCGATCTTAAACAGCGTCATCAGAAGTTCCATTACAACACGCAATACCACTACCAAAAGGAGAAATGCGATCGGCGCCGCGATAACATACACCAGGCCCATCGCAAAGTTTTGTCTAAACGCCGTCACCACAAACGCAACTCCGATGATGCCGGCGATAGCGATCCCGATCGTGTACAGCGCCTTGATGATCTTCAAAGTGACAGGTTCTTTCATCTCAAGATCGAAAAGGCTTTTCAAAAAATTGTTACTCTCCATTGCAATACTCCTAAAAGTTATCTCCAACAGCCCCAGCCGTAAGGCTGGTTCCTCGGACTATGAACTCCGAACACCGGACTATGAACTAAAGACATTATTGTCTTTTACGTGTGGATAGCAAACTCTTTTTTTCGCGTGTTCATTTGTGCCTTAAGCCGTGCGATGATCGACGAGTGCATTTGCGATACTCGTGACTCGGAAAGATCCAGCGTCGCACCGATCTCCTTCATTGTCATCTCTTCATAATAGTACAAAATGATGATAAGACGCTCTGCACGGGTTAAACCCTTTGTAAGCAACCCTTTAAGGTCACGCTTCTGAACTTCGATAAGCGGGTTCTGGCTCTTTTGATCCTCGATGATATCGATCTCGCGGATGTCCTTTTCACCGTCAGAATCGCCAAATTTATTGCTCAGTGACACCAAACCGATTGCATTTGCGTCACGCTGTAGTCTTTTAAATTCATCCTTGCCAAGCTCAAGTTCGCTGGCGATCTCTTCCTCGGTAGGCATTCTTCCAAGATGTGCCTCTAACGTTTGCAATGCTCCTTCAAGCTGATGCGCTCGTGCCCGAACAAGGCGAGGCACCCAGTCCATGCTACGCAGCTCGTCGAGTATAGACCCCCGGATTCGAGGCGAGCAGTACGTCTCGAACTTCACGCCACGCTCAGGATCGAAAGCGTCGATCGCGTCCATCAATCCGAAGATGCCCGCACTGATAAGGTCGTCAAGCTCAACCTTGTCAGGAAGCTTTGCATAGATGCGGTCGGCCGTGTATTTAACGATATGGAGATAGTGTTCCATGATCAGGTTACGGTTATGCTCGTTCTTGTCTTTGAAGAAGTCCAGCCATACGCCCGCAATGTTTTCCTGTTGAGTCGCTTTCATACTTTACCTCCGTGTAGTTTCACCTTTTTGTCATCCCTGATAGAAAAAAAGCTTAACAGTCATACTGCTAATTTGATTTCCCTATTCCGACGACATTAACGTCCGATAATATCTTTGCCTGTAATCTGCAATGGTTATCGCTAACTTTAACGCACGCCTACAAACAGTTAATTATCGACCGATTAGACGCCGAGTTTAGGTAAATCTATAATTTTTCAAAAAGAGCGAATATAAAAATTCCGTTTTTTATAAAATCCCAGCCGTAAGGCTGAGTTAACATTTCTTCTCTGTACTACAATCTTTTAACTTCTTTTTTTTCTTTCTTTAAACACCCTCGCCAAGCGGCTCCACAGCTACTATCTAATATCTATTATCTAATACCTCAGATGCATAGCATCTGCCCTCTGTGCCTCCGCGCCTTTGCGGTTAAAATATCACA
>JAGLHQ010000031.1 GCA_023143375.1 Planctomycetota bacterium | reverse complement strand
TTATCGCTTCTTCCCTGTAATCGCCCTGAATATCGGCTGCGTATATCATCACAGCGTTGCCTTTAAATATCTGCTTAAACTCACCGGTCATGGGGTTGACGATGGCACCTGCTCCTTGTTTGTGTCTTTCCTTTGCGACTATTTCATCGGCGGGGTCTCCATCCCAATCGATCCTGCAAATATCCTCCAGGCCGCGTCCGGTCCACCAGGCCGGCTTATTATCATTGACATAGTACTTGCAGATGAGCTTTCCAGCAGAGTCGAGAAGCCACGGGCATTCCTCGTTTCGGTCAAACGGCGGCTTGCTGCCCCTGGGGCAAACTCCATCGCCGCCCGAAGAACGATTAAAAATCTCCAGGCCCGCTCTGCCGGGATCGAAATCACCTACCGCCAGTTTGTCGGGGTCTTCCCAGTTCCATGGATTCAAACTCCTGAAAACGATCCTGTCGGCATTGACAACATCGGTATGGCTGTTGCCTCCTCTTTGTTCGGCAATGGCTACCTCTAAAGGATAGCCGGGGACAATATCGGCAATTACTATGCTGTCAGCGGACCTATAGACGCCGCCGAGGTCCCAACGGTTCATTCGCTTGCCGTCGTGATCGATTATATTTGTCCCCGCCGTTTCATCCAGCCCATCGCCGTCTAAGTCCGCTATACGTAAGGGACTGTGCTCAATACCCCTGAACTGATCGCTTTGCCATAATTCCTTACCATCGTCGAGGCTGATCGCTTTTATCTTGGTCTGGCTATATTGAAGTATGGCATCTCTGTCGCCGAGACCCCGCAGGTTTGCTATTGCCATCGCCACAACATCGCCACAAGGCAGAAGTTTTTCTTCGGCTCCCGTTGCTGCATCGACGATCTTTATCCCCTTTTTGGTCAAATACGCAATTTCCTGTTTCCCGTCTCCGTCGATGTCACCGGCAATAACGCTGGGATGATGGGTAAACTCCCATAATTTAATATCGCCGATGCTGACCCATAGTTTGTTTCCGGTATGATCATACGCCCCAATATGATCGTGACTGGTGATCACAAAATCAAATAAACCGTCACCATTGACATCGTGTATAATTATTCCGCCGCCCTTATCACCTGGAACCGGCTGATCTAATTTAAACACAAATGGATTTACAGTGTAACGCCCCCAGGCCGAGTTGTCCGGTGCCTGAAGATCAGCACCGCATCCCGCCACAGCCAGAGTCAGCGAAACAAAAACTGTCCAAAAAACGATCTTATGTTTTCTGTTAATCTTTTTCATTTTTCCTCTAAAACTCCACGCCCTTTTGCGCCTTTATCCCCGACTTGTAGCCGTGCTTAATACACTTTATCTCGCTCACCGTATCTGCGATCTCGATAAGCCCATCCGTCGCTCCCCTGCCCGTCATAACAACACAACTGTCCTGAGCCGCACCCTTGACGACCTCGATAACTTCTCCTTCTTCGATAAGTCCCTTAGAAACCGCAACGCATATCTCGTCAAGAACTAAAATCTGAAACTCTTTTGAATCTATAATTTCCTTTGCAAGCAACAGCCCGTCTTTCGCCGCCTGCTTGTGCTTGTCAAACTCAGCACTGCCGACTTTCGGCAGAAACCCGAGACCCGTCTGAACAATATCTATATGCGACGCCTTCTCTATCGCATCATGCTCCCCGCTGTCGGCACCTTTTACAAACTGTATAACCTTAACGCGATGGCCGTGTCCGCTGGCTCGAACCGCCATCCCGATCGCCGCCGTCGTCTTACCCTTACCGTCACCGGTAAAGATCAATATTCTTGCCAATTCACTCATTCGACAAACTCCGGAAAACAAAATGTTTTTCCATACAAAGCAGCCTTCCCGGCATCATGCCGGCGGCAATACGTGTAGCTTCCGTACTCGGTTACACTGGCGGGGCCGGACTCTCACTGGCTTGACAGTCCTATACTGGACGGATAAAAATTAACACCAAAACTCCGCAAAGTCAAGATTTTTAAAAATCTCAAAAATGCTCGGCATCAACTCACTATAACACATTAAAGCGCCAGCGGGTCAGGATTGAGCCTGGCAGCCATTGACGCTTTCAAAAAAGGGGGTATTTTATAATATCGCTCTTTTTTTTGTGTAAAATGGATGCCTTTGACTCTATACTATTGTCGGCAGGAATGTAATGTTTAATGTTAGGAAAGGAATTTATATGTTTTCAAAAACTTTTATGAATTTATTTGTATGCGTAACGATAATGGCTGTGCTGCTGTGCGCAGGCGGCTGTGAAGAGGAAAAGGAGTCGGTAACACAAACTGAAACAAAAAAACCGGCAGCGAAACCGATAGCGGCGCCAAAAGCTGCTCCCACTTCGGCTGGGCCGATACTCGTAAAAATGCAAACGAGCAAAGGCGATATCCTGATCGAGCTTAACAAAGAAAAGGCTCCGATCACAGTTAAGAATTTTGTCGACTATGTAAACGAAGGACACTACAGCGGCAAGATATTTCATCGCGTGATAAAGGGATTCATGATTCAGGGCGGAAACTTCGATATAGGTATGAAAAGGGCGGCGACCAAGCCTATGATCGTTAACGAAGCTAAGAACGGGCTGAAAAATGTGCGAGGTGCGATCGCTATGGCAAGAACATCCAACCCAAACAGCGCAACCGATCAGTTTTATATCTGTGATAAGGACAATCCGTTCCTTAACTATGCACCGGGTAAACCCGGCTACGCAGTGTTTGGAAAAGTGGTCGAGGGGATGGAAACCGTCGATGCCATCGCTTCGGTGCAAACCAGGGCCGGAGACGTGCCGGTGACACCTGTAATAATAATTTCTGCAAAAGTAATAACGAATTAATACCCCTCAAAAAAAATGAATTGGAGAACCAATGGCAGACGAAAAAGCAATACTTATAAAAATGCAAACGAGTAAGGGTGAGATCGTAATCGAACTTAACGAAGAGAAGGCACCGGTTACGGTTAAGAACTTTGTCGATTATGTAAAGGACGCCCATTATGACGGGCTGATCTTCCATCGCGTGATAAAGGGCTTTATGATACAGGGCGGAAACTTCACGCCGGATATGGAAAAAAGCAGCACCAACAAGCCTATCGTAAACGAAGCTGACAACGGCCTGAGCAATCTTCGCGGAACCATCGCGATGGCAAGAACCAACGATCCGAACAGTGCGACCGATCAGTTTTTCATCTCGGACAACGACAACCTGTTCCTTGACTATGCACCGGGCAATCCGGGCTATGCGGTCTTTGGAAAAGTTATCGAAGGCATGGAAACCGTCGACGCTATCGCCGATGTTAAAACAGGCGGCCAGGACGTTCCTGTTGAAACGGTAACGATCGAATCGGCAGTGATCGTTAACGATGAATAGATAATCTCAAAACTTCAAAAGTATCAGGAATAAACTGACTGGCTTTATCGGCCGATATATCTATAATATATATAGAACAAGTATTTTTTTGGGGTAAACAAAGTTCGATGGTTTCAACACGTGACGACCAATCTGATGGGGAACTTCTGGCACTTTACAAAAAAGGCGACCAAGAAGCTTTCAAAGAGATCGTCAGTAGGTACAAAAACCCGCTTTACGGGTTCTTACGACGGTTTTTGAACCAGCAGGACCTCGTTGAGGACGTTTTTCAGGACACTTTTCTTCAATTATACATCAGCAAAGACTCCTTTGATCAGGGACGCCCTCTTCGCCCGTGGCTGTTTACGATCGCCGCAAATAAGGCAAAAGATGCACTTAGGAAGATACAAAGGCACTCCACGGTCAGCCTGGGGGCGATCGCAGATACCGGCGACGCAACTGTCGATGATGTCGTAAATATACTCACCTCCTACGAAATAACACCGGATCAGGAGGTCTCAGAGGATGAAACTAGGGCCCAGGTGAGGGAAATAATCGCCCAAATGCCGGAAAATTTGAAGGCAATTTTAATTTTAGCATATTTTGAGCAATTTTCTTACAAACAAATGGCAGAGATATTGAGTATACCTATTGGAACGGTTAAGAGCCGTCTCCACACAGCTGTTGTGCATTTTACCAGGAAGTGGAAATCGATTAACAGGAGCAGCGATAACCCATGAACAGCTTAAGCAAAGAAGAAAAAGACATCATCCTCGATTTTTATTTTCGGTGTGGGTCTGCCGAAAGGATCAACCAGGCACGCGATATGATCGCCAGCGACCCGAGAGCTGCCGACCTTTATGCAAGCCTTGAGAACTCGTTGAAATCCCTTGACAGCATTAAGTATGAACCGTGCCCCGACAATCTTGCCGAGCTTACGGTTGCACGCTTACGCATGGCAGCTTCATCGGAACAGGCTCGTCTGGAAAGTTTACTCGCCGAGGAACAACGCAGAACACAGCAGCCAATCGGCTCTGGGGTTACCACAAAAAGAAGCTTCTGGCACAACATCGCAGAAGTTGCCGCCGTCGCAGCGGTATTCCTCGTCGTCATCGGGGTCTATTTCCCCGCCACATCCAGCATGCGTCAGATCGCATGGCGAAACAAATGCAGCACCAACATGGCAAGCGTAAGCGCAGGTCTTGGCGGATACGCTAACGACCACAACGGAGCGCTGCCTGCTGTAGATATGAACCCGGGTTCGCCATGGTGGAAAGTAGGCAACCAGGGCAAAGAGAACCAGTCGAACACCAGGCATGTATGGCTGTTGGTAAAAGACGGGTATGTTAATCTCGATGATTTCATCTGCCCGGGACGCAAAGACACGCAGGCTAACCAATTCGATACAGCCAAAACCGCAAGCTTATGCGACTTCCCAAATCGTCAGGCAATGAGCTATAGCTTCAAGTTTATGTCAAACAAAACCGCAAAGAAAAACATCGGAAGCAAAACTGTTCTGCTCTCCGACCTTAACCCGGTCTTTGAAGAAGCATTGTCCAATGGAGGCCTCTGGTATAATACAAACAACGCCGCAAGGATACTGATTAGCGAACAGTTGCTAAAAATGATGAGTACCAACCATAACAACAAAGGCCAGAACGTGCTCTTAGGCGACGGAAGCTCGAGCTTTAAAAAGAGCAGGGTTATGTTTGGCGACGACATCTTTACCGTAAAAGGCAAAAGCGTTTACTCAGGATGTGAAGTGCCAAGCGACAATCAGGACATCTTTCTCGCACCTTAGGGATGCGAGTTAATCCTCTACCGTGGAAATGCCCGGGTTTGTTAATAGGCAAGCTCGGGCATTCCTTTTTAGCCTCGAAAGCCCGATTCGCTCGATCGGTGTGTTCCTAAATCGGCTGTCAAACGCCGCCTGAGTCATTTCTTTTATTTCGTCCAGACCTAAATACTGCTGTTCGATAACCACTTTAAAACTTTCATTAGCTTTGCATGGCGCGCCGCTATCGTATGGACAGGCCAGCGTACACTCGTCACAGCCGAATAATTTGCCGCCCAGCCCAGCGGTTATCTCCGACGGATGCTCTATCGTTAAATAGCTGATACATTTGTTGGCGTCAAATCCATCGGCGCTTAACGCACCGGTCGGACAAGCTCGAATGCACTTGAAGCAATCGCTGCATCCGTCCTTGCAGGGTTTATCGGCCTGGAGTTCCAGGGTCGTTACTATCTCGCCAAGCAATAACTGTAGGCCCGCCGAGGGGTTTATCAGCATGTGGTTTTTGCCGATAAAGCCAAGGCCGGCTTCTTGTGCAAAGGCGCGCTCCAGGATCGGTACCGAGTCGACGCATGCCTTGAACTTAACATCGCTTTCGCCGGCGACATCTTTGATAAACTCTGCAAGAGCGAACAGCCGATCCTTCATAAAACCGTGGTAATCTTCATAGATCGCAAAGTTGGCAACGGCGCCGAATTTCCCCGCAGGTTTTTTGGGGGAGGGCTTTGGCTTATAGTTTAGTGCAACGCATATTACGCTCTTTGCACCGCTTAGCAATTTAGCAGGATCGATACGTTTATCGAAATTACTTCGCATGTATTTCATATCTGCGGATTTGCCTTCACCCAGCCAGCTTTTAAGACGGTCTGCATGTTGCTTGCTTACAGGCGCCGCTGCGGTTATTCCGACCAGGTCAAACCCAAGCTCGATAGCCTTTTGTTTTATTTTTCCCTCGATATTCATAGGACATCATTATAACGATTCCCCCCAATAAATGCTATCCTTGACATTTACAGACCTTTTTTTCTTATCCAAACCGACAAACAAGAGCTTATCGCCCTAAAGGGCGCTTGACTAAATTAAACTTGTAAACTTTAATAGTATTATGAACAATGTATCTTGTCATCCCAGCGAAAGCTGGGATTCATTGTAACATAAAAAATAGACGATGCGTTTTAAGGAATATCAGATGTCAGATGCACTTATCGGAATAATCGGAGGCTCGGGGCTTGGCGGGGTTTTGGCCGAGCACATTACGGATGTTACGGCCGAAGACATAGACACCCCCTTCGGCAAACCAAGCGCACCGATCTTCGTAGGCAATATGGGAGGCCGCAGGATCGCTTTTCTTAATCGACATGGAGTAGGCCACACGATAAACCCAAGCCATGTACCATACACCGCCAATATCTACGCATTGAAAAAACTCGGCGTCCGCACGCTGATAGCATCCGGTGCTGTCGGCTCTTTGCAGGAAAAAATCGCCCCGAAGGATCTCATCGTCGTCGATCAGTTCATCGACAAAACTTGCCGAAGACAGCCGACGTTCTTTGAAGGCTCCGCCGTCGCGCATTGCGAGTTTGCGCATCCATGCTGCGACAAACTTGCCGAGGTCATCATCGTCTCTGCAAAAAATATTGACGCCACAACCCACGCAGGCGGAACGTATGTTTGCATGGAGGGCCCGCAGTTCTCGACGCGGGCAGAATCGCTGATGCACAAACAATGGGGCGCCGACCTTATCGGGATGACCGCGATGCCCGAGGCAAAGCTCGCACGCGAGGCGCAGATGTGTTATGCGCTTATCGCACTGGCAAGCGACTATGACTGCTGGAGAGAACACGACCCAGGCGTTACAAAGCAGGCGCTTCTGGAAGAGATCATCGGTAACCTGACAGCAGCTACGAATAACGCGATCGAACTCATAAAGGCCGTCCTAAACGCCGAAGGCGACCTCTGCAATGAGAATTGCGGATGCAGAAAAAGCCTGGAGCTTGCAGTCTGGACAAAACCAGAAGCAATGAACAAAAAAGACAAAGAAAAACTGGCAGTACTCTTTGAATAAGAATAAAATGAATCTATCTGATAATAAACGTTTAACATAGGAATCTAATATGGAACGATTTGACAAAAACGGAAAATTGATTATCCCACTGACCCAACGAAAAAAAGGCACAAAAGAGTTAGACGAGCAGCAAGTCAGATATGTTCTAACCGAAGCATACTGTCCCAACGGCTGTAGTATTATTGACAAGGAAAATGAAATAAACGGCGTCCCCGGCTTACGAATGAAATTTAAACGCCCGTCAATGGAGGGCGAGATGGTCCTTTCGGCGATCGAAGGCGACTTCGATAAGATCATCCTTTCAGGCGAACTGGAAGACGGCGTAAAAGACGAATTGTACTGCCCCCACTGTGACATCATGTTTGGAAAACTCGTCAACTGCAATTGCAACCCCGACGCAGATATGGTTGTCATCGGATTGACACCAAAACTTGATTTTAATAATTCAATCTCGTTCTGCAACGTCACCGGATGCGTCAATGGAACATCAATTAAATCAGGAGACATCCTTCGACACATGCGATTGAGGGGTTATTAAAAAAACAGGCAAGGACTAAAGATGCCTGATATAATCGGTCCTTCTCAGAATCGCTTTTAATATGTCGGCAACGGAATTATATATTGGAATTTTGAATTTGCATTATTCCTCTTCTTCATATTCCTCGTTGTCGTCATACTCGTCTTCATCTTCGTCCTCTTCGTACTCGTCATCCTCTTCATTCTCGACAGGCTGATCGTAGTCATCGCCGCGCTGGTCGTCGATGTCAGGGGCCGCACTTTCATACTCGGCAGATTCGATCTCGGCGTCTTGTTTGGCTTGTTCATACTCGGCAAGCGTCATCGTAACCTCGCGGGCCTGGCTGCCCTTGTACTCGCCGAGCAGGCCGGCTGCTGCCATCATTTCTATTATTCGTGACGATCTGGCGTAGCCTATACCAAGCCTGCGCTGCAGCAGCGATACGCTTCCGCGTTTTGTCTCAAGAACGACCTTGACAGCTTCGTCGTAAAGCTCGTCCTGTACGAGACCGGAAATATCGACCTTATTAAGCTGCATAAGCTCCGGATGGTATTGCGGTGCAGCGACATCTTTTAGGTGACGGACGATGAGGCGAACCTCTATGTCGTCCATGAATGCGCCCTGGGCACGAACAAGATCGCTGGTTCCGGGCTTTAGAAAAAGCATATCGCCCTGACCCAGCAAAGTTTCGCCGCCGTTCTGATCGAGGATGATTCGGCTGTCCATGCGCGACGCGACACGGAAAGAGATCCTTGCCGGCATATTCGATTTGATAAGACCCGTAACAACCGTTGCCTGCGGACGCTGGGTTGCAACGATAAGATGGATGCCGACGGCACGACTCTTTTGTGCGAGACGAACGATATACGCCTCGATCTCTTTAGCGGCGGTCATCATAAGGTCGGCAAGCTCGTCGATGACGATAACTATGTGCGGCATCTTCTTGGGGATCTTGGCCTCTTCTTCCGGCGTGGACGGCTGGAAGCGTTCGATTATTTCTTCGGCGCTAAGTTTATTATATGCGGCAATATTACGAACCTTCGCCTCTGCAAGCAGTTCGTACCGCTCGTCCATCTTCGTCGTCGCCCAGTTCAATATCTGCTCCGCACGCTTGGTATCGGTCACAATAGGACACATCAAATGCGGTATCGACTCGAACATCGCCATCTCGACCATCTTCGGATCGATAAGAACCATCTTGACCTCATCCGGGCGACGCGTCAGCAATATGCTGGCGATAATAGAATTTATGCAAACACTCTTACCGGAACCGGTCGTACCTGCAATAAGCAAATGCGGCATCACGGCAAGATCCGGGCTAAGCACATCGCCGGAGGAACTTTTGCCGAGGAATATAGGGATGTACATCTTGCCGGGTTTATCGCCGGCACGTTGGATAAGATCGCGAATACGAACTGTCTCACGCTGGCTGTTGGGAACCTCGATACCGATGGTATGTCTGCCCGGCAGCGGAGCGACAACTCGCACCGAGCCGGCACTAAGCGCCCTCGCAATATCGTTGGAAAGGCTTGATATCTGGCTTACCTTGACGCCGGCCGAGAGCTCCAGCTCGTACATCGTTATCGCAGGCCCCGGCTCTGCGTTGACGACGTGGGCATTAATGCCAAACTCCATCAGCAGCGATTCAAGAGCATGCGCCTTACGCTCGACCATTTTTCCCTGGATCGCTGCGAACGAATATTCCGGCTCTCTCAAAAGCTCCAACGGCGGCAAACGGTAATCGTCATAGCTCTTTGGAATATAGGGCTTTGGCTTGCGCGTCTTGGGCATTGTTATCTTAAGCTTAGGCTTAACAGCCTTGCCTGTATCTTCTTCCTGTTCTTCTTCCTCTACCTCTTCGTACTCATATTCATACTCGTACTCGTATTCGTCCTCCGGACCGTCTTCTTCGATGATAGTATCCTGAGCTTCTTGCCTGGACAGCCGCCATTGCGATTGTTTTTCGCTGAGCCGCTGCCATATCTTGCCCAGCTTTTTGGAGTGTTTCGTTGCCGCCGAGAATGTCGGAACCGCTACGCCGAACAGTTTCACGAATCCGGCGCCAATCAGTCGAACACCGGCCAGCACAAGGCTGTCTGCCAGCAGGACCGCGCCAACAACCCAGACCCCTGCCATAACAATGAGCGTACCTACGACGGCGATCTTTGATATTAGAAGATCCGCCAGCGCAATACCGAGCACACCGCCGCTGCCTATCGGAAACGTCCCGCCCGAATACGGCCAAAATTCCCTCACCGGACATAACAAATACCACGTACTGGAAAACGCAGCGACAAGAAGACCAAGCCCGACCCCTCGCAGTATCGGCTGAGTTATCTTGATACCTATAAGATCGCAAAAGACTATGGCGCAGATCGCAGCCAGCAAAATAAAGACGCCAGGACCCACATAATACATCAGGTGATACGCCGGATACGCACCCCAAACTCCGCACCAGTTAGCAACCGGTTCGTTAGTGGGCCATACATATTGACTGGGAGCATCGGATATGTCGAAGCTGACGCAACTGCAAAAAAGCAGAACGCAAACTATCAGAACAAATCCTTCGATCGCAACTTTATATAAATTCCTGCTTTCCAATTAACATATCTTTCTATACAATCTTTCAACTTCTTGTTTTTATGCACGTTTTTGAAAGCTTACCATTATAATTATTTGTTTTACAAAGGCTTATACCAAAAGGTCAATAAGCCCAATTTTTCTTTATTCTTTCCTTCTTTCCGTCCTTGAAAACTTATGAAGTCTTGAAACTTGCATTGCTCAGACAGCTAAAGTAAGAGATTGGTTATCTGCCTATTAGGCAGCCTCTGTGCTCTCTGTACTCTCTTTTTCCGTGTTGAGCGTAGCGAAATCCGCCTCTGGCGGATGGCAAAAAAACTGTTACATTTTCACTCATGCCGGCCTGCGAAAGCAGAGATATATTTTGATCGCTAGTTTTTTTTAATCCGCGAAAATCCGCGAAATCCGCGGTTTCTTTATTTCTTTTCTTCGTGCTCTTCATGCCTTCATGGTGAATCTGTTTTTATCTTTAAATCAGCCCCAGCCACTAGCCGATGCGCTTTATTACATAACAAGTCTGGTAACCCTGATAACGCGGTTTTTATGCACCTTGCGCTCAAATATCTATCGGCAAGAGAGATGGTTTTTGTGTAATTATAAGAAAAGTCAGACAGCAAATTCCCACGCTGCCAGGCTTGCGGTTTTTAACGTCCGAGAATATCAGCGTTTGGACATCGCATAGCTTCCCAGCCAATAACAAGCACACCCCCATAAAATAAACGCCCAGCACCGCTGGGCCTCCGAACTGGTTAGCCCTGACAATTTATTGCCAGGGTTCTTTTAAACCTCAATCCATTTGAGCGAAGTCCCACGCAACATATTAATCCCACAAAATAAACGACCGCAATTTGTGCCTTAGGTAAGCCCGCCTCAAAATCAGTTAGTTTACGCCCTAGGTGCCCCGACAATTTATTGTCGTGGTTCTTATTCTACCTTACGGTCACCCGGATCAAGGGTTTTTAAGGACAAGTTGCTTGCTCTATGACAGTTTAGAAATATGCTGTTTATGTTTATGGACTGTCATAGAGCAAGCAACGCAGGACAAAAAACCGAAAACAAGTTTATATCTTACGCAAGGCATCCCGAATGAAAAAAGCCGCAACGCAACACGATAACCATGTCATCCCGAACGAACGCAGTGAGGAGGAACCCGCAGATCAGCGTCGCCATCGGCGACATTCCATGCTCTACTATCTAATATCTAAAACCTACTTACTCGGATGCAAAGCATCCGCAGGACCTATTAACCAGCCACAGGCTGGCGATGGCTTCGTCATCCACGTCAATCTCTGCATATTCCTCATCAAGTTCTTTATTCTCCTTCAATCGTCGGTACTTGGAAAATTAAAGGAATACCTGTTCGAAAGCCTTTTCCAACTGCAATAGCTTGATATAGTCCAAAGATTTGGCAGAGCTTTTGCCATTTCACTTCCCGTATAGTTAGATAGGAAGTCAGTACTGGTTTTATCAAATTGTTGAAATGCAATAATTGAATTACACTGAGTTAGCACTGTCTTTGAGACATTAGCTGTTCGTTGTGCAATGATAACAAAACCAATATCATATTTTCTTCCTTGCAAAGCAATCTGACTAATGCAATTTACTAATGAACCAGCATGTTTATCTCTTTCGCCAATAAAATTCCATTCGGGTATGACCGTATGAGCTTCTTCGATAACAACACAGATACGTTTTCCAAAATTATTATGGTTTTTGGCTATTTCAAAAAGCGACTTAAAAAACCAACGTGTATATTCTAGGATACCAGTTGTATTTGACACATCTGGCAGCTCAAACAGTGTGTGATTCGCTTCTGATTCAAGAAAACATTTAATTGAACTGAAAAATTCTTCTTGAATTTCACCTTGTTTTCTATTGATCCCGGGCTTATTTCGATTGTTGGGGAATTCGTCTAATTGATTTGATATCCAATCTATATTATTAATCATTCTTTACGCCCTTTATCTTTTTAAAAATCCGCGGTTTCTTTTCTTCGTGATCTTCGTGTCCTTCGTGGTAAATATCTGCTTTTATCTTTTAAATTCGTGCTGTTTTCGTGTTAATTAGTGGCCAAAAACGCATCTTTTCCCTTCTTTTCCCCTTTTTTCATGCCTTTTCCTTCTTTTCTTCCTGGTGAATCTGCTTTTATCTTTTCTTTAAGATCTTGTTATCCTGTCTAAAAAAAAGTTAAAAATTTACAAAACAGATTTGACTTATTACATATATAGTGTATAATATAAGTGTCTCAGCAGAGGCAGACGACCAGCAGGTCAAGTCAGGTCAGCAGACCAAGTTCAGATCAGAAGATCAAGTCCGTAGGATGGGCAACTCGTTTGCCCATGCGGAAAACGCAGTTCTTTAAAATATGAATTAAGTAACCTTCGTGTTCTTCGTGAACTTCGTGGTGAATTTTGAGGTTTACGACAACAAATGTGGAACACGAAAAATATAAAAAACCGTGTTTTTGAAAAACGCCCCCGAT
>JAGLHQ010000309.1 GCA_023143375.1 Planctomycetota bacterium | reverse complement strand
TGCAAATCCACACACAAAAACGATGTCTGCAATCTTCTGGCTGAGGCAACGTCCAGGAAAATCAGCACCCCGATCATCGTTGCAGGGTCCTCCAAAAACAACCATTGCGAGACAATGCTTAGCCTCGGCGCGTACGACTACCTAAACGGCAGCAAGGACTACAAACGTCTGGCGATTATCATCGACAACATAAACGCCGGGCATAAACCAAATAAAAAACAAAAGAACTACTACTTCGCGGAAGACTGCCCTGCTACGGTTTCGATCGTCGGCAAAAGCGATTCGACGGCGAAGATGCTCAAGATGATCAAGATCGTAGCTTCAAGCTCGTGCAACCCGGTGCTGATCATCGGCGAGACGGGTACTGGCAAGGAACTGGCAGCGAAGGCGGTGCATATATTACGGCACGGCTCGGACAGCAAGTTCGTGGCGATCAACTGTGCGGCACTTACGACCAATTTGCTGGAAAGCGAGCTGTTCGGACATGTAAAGGGGTCGTTTACCAGTGCCGATAAGGAAAAGACGGGGCTTTTGGAGATCGCCGACGACGGAACGATCTTCCTCGACGAGATCAGCGAAATGCCTCTGGGCCTGCAGGCAAAGCTTCTGCGGGTTATACAGGAAAAGACGTTCCGTAAAGTCGGCGGCGTAAAGGACATCAAATGCAACGCTACGATCGTAGCTTCGAGCAACCGCAACCTGCTAAAGGAAGTTGACGGCGGCGCGTTTCGACGTGACCTTTACTATCGTCTGATGATCTTCCCTGTCGTGCTGTCGCCGCTGCGTTCGAGATCGCGAAAGTCTGACATCCCGCTGCTGGCGGATTACTTCATCAAGAACACGTCGATCTGCCCCGAAAAGGCCGGGAGTATAAAAGGGCTTACGAAACTTGCCGAAGAGGCCCTTAAAAAGCACCATTGGCCGGGCAATGTAAGGGAACTGAGAAACGTCATCGAACGAGCGGTATTGCTGGAAACGACCGACAAGATCGGGCTTAGCAACCTGATCCTGCATCCGGAAGAACTGCTGGATGACAACTGCGAACCTGTATCGGCATCGAACGACTTCTCGCTGGAACGAGCCGAACGCGAACTGATCGCCAAGGCCCTGAACGAGGCCGGGTGGCAAAAGACGCGGGCGGCAACGATGCTGGGGATAACCCGCGCAACGCTGTATGCAAAGGTCAGGCAGTACAACATCCAACAACAGCAAAACGCCGAAAAGCAAACCGCCAACGCATAACACCCTTTAG
>JAGLHQ010000308.1 GCA_023143375.1 Planctomycetota bacterium | reverse complement strand
CCTTTTATTAGCGTTCATTCGTGTCATTCGTGGTTCCCTTATTTTGGTTGCGGCTTGACCGCCCTAAGAGGTATGTGGATAATAAACACGCCCATTACCCCTCTTTTTCGCTAAATAATGACTTTTTTTATAAAAATTAAATTTTTCTTGCAAAGTTAGGCTTAACTAACTATATTAGTGATAGCAAACAGCCGATACAGTTATCATGCAAATTGCCCGGCGATTTTAGAAAGATTGAAATGAATTCGAAAACAAAACACGATCTAAGTGCTTCGCAGGAAGACTATTTAGAAGCGATATACAATCTGACGATTCAAAACGAAGTTGCGAGAAGTAAGGACATCGCCACAGCTCTCGGCGTAGCAAAGCCCTCGGTTACAGGCGCGCTGCGGATGCTTTCGGAAAAGAAACTCGTCAACTACAAACCGTATGGCTACGTAACGCTAACACCCCAAGGCCGCCGGCAAGCCAAAGCCGTTGCAGAAAAACACAAAATTATAAAATCGTTTTTCGTAGATATTCTCGGCGTCGAAAAAACAACCGCAGGCGTTGCAGCTTGCAAGGCAGAGCACGCACTCGGACCGCAGATCATAGATCGCCTGCTGGCGTTTAGCGAATTCGTTTCGCAAAACTCGATCGATGGTGACGGTCTTGCCAAGAAGTTTAATAAGTATTGGAAGCAATGCGACATCAATAACAGATCACAAGGAAAGAGCTAATGAGCGATAAAACGGAAGTTAAGCTTTCAACGATGATCTCCGGGGAAACGGCGATTTTTAAGGATGTTACCGTAGGCGACGGACTTCGCACAAGGCTCGCTGCCATGGGGATGTTTACAAATGTCGAGATAACCATTGTCAGCAACAGCCCGAGAGGACCGTTCGTTGTTAATGTAAAGGGTTCAAAGATCGCACTCGGAAGAAGAATGGCAGAAAAGATAGTAGTTATAAAAAAGTAGCTTAGAGGTATATTAGGATGTCGCGAAAAATAAACGTAGCAATTGCCGGAAACCCAAACAGCGGAAAGACAACGATCTTTAACGCGATGACCGGCGGACATCAACACGTCGGAAACTATCCCGGCGTAACCGTCGAAAAACGCGAAGGAACATGCACCCGCGACGACCTTGAGATAAACATCGTCGATCTCCCCGGCACATACAGCCTCACGGCGTACACCACAGAGGAGCTTATCACGCGAAATTACATCATCGACGAACACCCGGACGTCGTCGTCGATATCGTCGATTCATCCAACATCGAGCGGAATCTGTTCATGGCAACACAGCTCATGGAGATGAACGTTCCATTGGTGCTTGTCTTTAACATGTCCGATATCGCACGCCAGCGAGGGCTGGTTTTCGATACCGACAAGCTGTCATCGTTTTTCGGCGCTCCGATCGTGATGACCGTCGGCAACAAATCCGAAGGCATCGACGAAATCGTATCCATTATCGTCGAAACCGCCTTTGCAGGCCCGGCCGTGGTTACAAGCTCGATAACCTATGGACAGGAGATCGAAGAGGAAATAACAAAGATAGAGGCGGCTCTCGATATCGAGGCGGAACTGGTAAGAAAGTACGGCAAGCGTTGGCTGGCGATAAAGCTCCTTGAATGGGACAAAGAGATCGTTGATAAGGGCCACAGCGACAAGGTTCTCTCGTTAGTCGAAACATCGCGCGAGCATCTGCGGAAGGTATGCGGAGATCAGCCGCAAACATTGATCGCCGATAGAAGATACGGTTACATATCCGGTGCCTGCCAGGAAGCGGTCAAGAGCACAACCGAGATGCGCCATGACATGAGCGACAGGGTAGATTCGGTTTTGACAAACCGCGTGTTCGGCCTGCCGATTTTTATATGTCTTATGTACATTGTCTTTCAGCTTACGTTTTCGCTGGGCAAGTATCCGATGGGTTGGCTGGAGAGTTTGTTCGGATGGCTTTCGGTTTTCGTAACCGCCAATTGGCCCGGACCGCAGGACAGCCAGATATTATCCCTGATCGTCGACGGCGTCATCGGAGGCGTAGGCGGGGTGATAGTATTTTTGCCGAACATACTTTTGCTGTTCCTGGCGATAGCGATCCTGGAAGACTCCGGATACATGTCGCGTGCTGCGTTTATAATGGATCAGATAATGCACAAGATCGGCTTGCACGGAAAGAGCTTTATCCCAATGCTGATCGGCTTCGGCTGTTCGGTACCAGCCATAATGGCAACGCGGATCCTCGAGAACCGGCGCAGCCGATTAACAACGATGATGGTTATACCGCTGTTTAGTTGCGGAGCCAGACTGCCTATATACGCTTTAATGATACCGGCGTTCTTCGAGCCGCGCATGCGGGGGCCGGTCCTGCTGCTGATATACTTTATCGGAATCGTACTTGCGATAGTTTGCGCCAAGCTGCTGCGGATAACGCTGTTTAAAGGAGAGACGATACCGTTTGTTATGGAGCTTCCCCCATATCGCCTGCCGACAGCTCGCGGGGTTATAATCCACATGTGGCATCGCGGATGGATGTATCTTAAAAAGGCAGGAACGATCATCCTGGGAATATCTATAATCCTGTGGGCAGCGACGACGTATCCGCAGATCGACGATAGCAAGCTGGCAGGGCTTAGCGACGAAGCGGCCCAAACGGTGCAGATACAGCACTCGGCCGTAGGGCGGATCGGGACAACCCTTGAGCCGGTCATGAAACCGCTGGGGTTTGACTGGCGCGTAAGTACCGCTCTGGTAGGCGCTTTCGCTGCCAAGGAAGTATTCGTTTCGCAGATGGCGATCATGTATTCGATGGGCGAGACGGACGGGAGATCCGAAGCACTGCGTCAGCACCTGACAGCCGACTACACGCCGTTGCAGGGGTTCTGCATAATGATATTTTGCCTGATTTCCATGCCCTGCGTAGCGACGATAGCGATGACGCGCCAGGAGTCCGGAAACTGGAGGTGGGCACTGTTCCAGGGCGGAGCGCTTACGGCGCTGGCCTATGTCGTTACGCTGACGGTATACCAGGCGGGGCTGCGGATCATTATATGATCCGAGATGTTTAGATATTAGATAGTAGATAGTAGGGCATTGAAGATGGAAACAGTTGTCATAATCATCATTATTAGCGTTGTATCGCTGCTTGTAGGCCGATACTACTACAAGGCGCTTACCTCTAAAACGCCCGGCTGCAGCGGGTGCAAGAAACGCAAATCCAGCGAACAGCGTAAAGCGGACAGCGAATAGGATGGCAAAGCTATCGCCGGCTGTTGGCCGGTAAAAGGTTTTCCCCTTCGGGGTCGCTTCGCTGGGCGATGAAAAACATTTCATCGCGTGGAAGCCGGCTGAGGGCCGGGGGCTTTTTTTATGTGGTGTCAGTTTTGTCAAATATCATATTTCCTTTAAAATTCAAATTGGGTTTGTTTTGGGTTCGTTTTTTTGCGTTTCTGCGTTTTTGGGCCATAATAGCGTATAATTGGGTTTGTTTTGCATATATTGCTTTTTGAATTCCCTTTAATCCTCTTTTTTAGTTTAAAAATGCGTATTTTGGCGGTTTTTGAATTGGGTTTGTTTTTTGTGCCTTTAGGGCTTGTTGCCCAAATCCTAAGCACGAAATCCGAAATCCGAAACAAATACCAAATTCTAAAAACAAATGATCTAAACAGTTTCGGCTTATACCGAATTAGGGTTGTTTTGAACCACGAATAAACACAAATTGACACTAATTTAACCTCCAACAGACAGCTTTTAGTGGGTTGCTACCCTGACTTGATCTTCTGATCTGTAATCGTGACTCGTGATTAGTGAGTCGTGATTCGTGACGCTACTGCGTCTTTCAGCCTTTGGCTGAACGTGGGTTTTTGCCTGCTGGCGAGATATGATCTCCTTGGCCTACTGGCCGTACTGCCTCTGCTGAGACACTTATATTATACACTATATATTCAACAAGTCAAATTGTTTTATGATTTTTTAACAAAAAAAAGAAAAACTAAATAAGTTTGTAGTTGGGAGTTGGGAGTTCGGAGTGGTGGAACCGGCTTTGCCGGGGTGGATTTAAAGAAAAAACAGATTCACCATGAAGGACATAAAGAAAAGATAAAAGCGAATTTTTGACAGGATAACAGGATAACAGGATTAGAACTGGGGCTTAAAG
>JAGLHQ010000307.1 GCA_023143375.1 Planctomycetota bacterium | reverse complement strand
TCGACTGCAAGGTCAACGAGCCCGGGAATATTGTCTATACTGTTTCGTATCTCGGTTGCTTTGTTTCGCAGTATGTTTAGATCTTCACCGAAGATCTTAATTGCTATCTGTGCCTTTACTCCGGAGAGGAGTTCGTCGAAGGCATTTTGGATTGGTTGAGTGAAATTCAATTGTACGCCCGGATATGATGATAAGGATTTATCGAGTGCCTTGACGAGCTGTTTTTTGTTCTTGTAATCTTTCCAATCTTTCTTTTCTTTAAGCTCGATGTGAACCTCTGCATAATTGACAGGATGAGGATGGCTGCCTGCTTCGGGACGACCTACGCGTGAGATGACTTCTTCAACTTCATGGAACTTGACGATCTTCCTTTCAAGTGTCTGGATGATCTCGGTTCCTTTTTCAAGAGAGGTCGAAGGTGCCATAGCGACCCCGATCAGAATCGAGCCTTCTCCCAGCGTGGGTATAAATGACGTGCCGAGAAAGGGCACAGCGGCAAGACTTAACACAAAGGCAATAAGTACAAAAAGCAGTATCCTTTTTCGGTTATCTATCGCCCGGATCAATAGGGGCCTGTAGATGTTTTTCAAATATGTAACTAACGCAAACTCTTTATGTGCTTTTGCTTTTAGAAGATATGTGCACAACGCAGGTGCCGCGATGATCGCAATAAGCAAAGAGCCGAATATTGCAAAGCATAATGTAAATGCCATAGGCGAAAACATCTTGCCTTCGACATTTTCAAGGCTGAAGATGGGCAGGAAAACAGTAATGATAATCAGTATTGAAAAGATTATCGGCTTGGCGACTTCTTTTGCAGCTTCATAGATGATGTCTACTTTGTCAGAGAGCTTATAGGTAGTATTTGTGTTTAGGTGGTGAAATATGTTTTCGACCATGACGATAGCTCCGTCGCCGAGCATTCCAATTCCGATAGCGATCCCGCCAAGTGACATCAGGTTAGCAGATATTCCGGTTAATCGCATCAGGATAATTGAAATAAAGGCGCATAGGGGCAAGGCAAGAGAAACTATAAATGCCGACCTGATATTTCCAAGGAATACGAATAGAACAA
>JAGLHQ010000306.1 GCA_023143375.1 Planctomycetota bacterium | reverse complement strand
ACCGCTCCCTGCAGCAATGCCTTCTTTACGGTCCATGTTGCCTGTTCGACGAGTTCGGCCTGCTCATAGTACGGTACAAGATCGATGCCTTCGGGGAGTGCCTTTTGAACCTCTGGTATCTTTTCATATAAACGCTCGATCACTTGGGATGTGTTTGTGCCGAACAACTTCATGACGATACCGGAAACTACTTCCTGGCTGCCATTTCGTGAAACGACGCCGCGGCGGATCTCTTTTCCGTATTCGACCTCGGCAATATCCCTGATCTTGATAGGAGTTCCGCCTACCACTTTTATATGAATATTTCTGATGCCTTCAAGGTCTTCCAGCAAACCTATACCTCTTACGAGATATTCCTCGCTGCCGAGCACCATGAACTGTCCGCCTGCATTTTTATTGTTCTCTGTAACAGCGGTAACTATATCTTCAAGTCCAATACCGTATTTGTTCAAATAATGAGGATTAACTTTGATCTGGTACTGAAGGACATGCCCGCCAATTGAAAGGATGTCTGTGACACCCGGTACGGTTTGCAGTTGATACTTGACAACCCAGTCATTTATCTCGCGGAGATATGTTGCCGGGTCCTTGCCGTCGGTGTCTGCATTTTCGTCCATTGCAAGATAATAAATGAAGATTTGGCCCAAACCAGTCGAGATAGGGCCCAATGTCGGCGGCTCCTGCATTTCAGGAAGCTGTGACATAGCTTCGTTAAGTTTTTCCGATACAATTTGCCTCGCAAAATAGATGTCTGTATCATCCTGGAAATATACATAGATGACTGCCATACCAAATGCGGAAGTTGATTTTATCTGCCTGACCCCCGGAAGACCGTTCATAGCAGATTCAATGGGGAACGTGATCAACCTTTCAACTTCTTCCGGCGCCATGCCATGAGCCTCAGCGAAGACCGGTACCATTATAGGCGAGATGTCCGGGAAAGCATCGACGGGCAACTGATTATATTGATAGATGCCTAAGGTGATAATCGCTAAGATTCCCAATATTACGAAAAATCGATAATGCAATGATATATGAACTATTTTTTGATGCATGTTCCACTCCTTTTAATGACCATGTCCGGCATGACTGTCAAGTGTTGATGTTACGATTTTAGATTTTAAAGTGAAAGCCCCTTTTGTCACGTACTCCTGGCCTGGGGCTAAACCTGAAAGAATCTCCGCATGGGTGGCATTTTGCAGTCCGATCTCAATAAAGGCCGGCTCGAAGCCATGGGCGTCTTTGGTGAAGACACACTTTTTGCCTTCAAGCGATTGTATGGCAGTTTTGGGGACGACAACCTTTGCCTGTGTTTTTGAGACAGCTATCTGAGCGGTTATAAACAGGCCTGGCCGAAAGACTCCTGAGTCATTTGCAAGTACCGCCCGCGCCAAAGCTGTTCTTGATTCAGTTCCTAAAACAGGGCCTACATAACTGATGATTCCCTTGGTGTCGGGGATTTCAGAATTTGCGGATATGACAACTTGGCATCCTTTTTTGATAGACCTAAGATCCTTAGGATAAACTTGCAGGTCAATCCATACCGAGCTTAGATCGGCAACGATGTAAACGGCTGACTCGGTTGCAACCAGTTCGCCAAGCACTATGTGTTTTTCAATAATGGTTCCTTTAAAAGGAGCTTTGATTTCAAATCTGGTCAGTAGCTGTTCTGGTTCGCCTGGAAGTTTCTTAAGATACGATTCGTCAAAACCGATGGCATGAAGTTTTTGCTCTGCGGCACGTTTTGCAATGCTTGCTTCGGTCAACGCTTGCTTTTTTTCAAGATAATCCTGTTGGGAAGATATTTTTTCTTTCCACAATTTTTCTTCTCTATCGAAAGAAAGCTTAGCCATTTCGTGCCTTTCAACGGCTGCGAGATACCCCGCCTTTGCGTCGGCGAGTGACTGGCTTTCAATTACAGCCAAAGTGTCGCCTGCATTTACAGTATCACCCAGTTTCTTATAGACCTGAGCGACAACACCTTCTACGCGAGGCACAACATGAGCCATTTGATCTTCGTTGATCCTGATCTCGCCGGGTAAACTGATGTCGATATTCACTGTTCCAGCCCCTGCTATGGTCGTTTCTAAACCGATCTCTTTAATTTCTTCATCGGTTAATCCTATGGCTAGTTCTTTGTCTTGATGTTCATCAATATCTTCGTCATCATTGTGCGTTTCGTGCTCATCCGGGTCTTCGTTGTCATCATGGCCTTGATGCTCATCAATTTGGCCAGGAGTTTCTGCGTGTTCCGAATGATCGTGTGCATCATGCTCGATGCTGCGAACTGCTCTATAGCCCAAGAGGCAAACAACAAGAACAACAGCTATTAGTGCAATAATTTTTTTAGATTTCATATCATTCCTCGCTTTCTGAAATGTTTATAGTTTCGGCTGTGCTTCCGATGAAACGCTCGATATCGGTCCTTGCTGTATGATAGGCGGCCAGGCTTTCAACGTACTCATTTTTGACATTAAAGAGCGTGCGTTGAGCGTCCAGTACATTTAAATAATCCACTTTTCCTTCCTGATATGCCCTTGCAGCTGCGTCGAACATTTTCATCGCACCCGGGAGCACATCGTTTTTTAACGATGTTGCCAGGCTGAATGAGTTGGCAAAATCGTGGTAAGTCCGGTTAAACTCATTTAGCAGTTTCAGCCAAGCAGCCCTTTGCTGCTGTCTGGACTTTGCAAGATTATAAACAGCCTCCCGTTTTGCTCCCTGATTTCTGTCCGACACCATCAACGGAATAGAGAAGCCGAAAACAACGGTGTTGTCATCGGTTTCATTAGATCGCCTAAAACCTGCACCAATTGTAACATCGCCTGTAGCCCTGGATTTTTCCAGATCCAAAGCTGCCTGGCTTTTTTTGATCTCAGTTTCCCACCGGGAGTATTGGGGATTTAATTTCAATTGGTCGATCAAATCTTCTAATGGTGGTAATTGCTCGACACGGTTTAAATTGCCTGTTGCCTGTTCAAATAAGGGTTTGCTTTGGCCCCAGAAAGATGCCAACTCCTTTCTTGCATATTTGAGAGTTCTCTGAGTTTTGCTGTGCTGAATTCTAATGTTTGAAAGTGCAACCGATGCCCTTGTCTTTTCCAACGGTGAATCCTTCCCGGCACTGACCCTTCTTTCAACTGTATCGAATGATTTTTCGGACAGCTTTAACAATTCATTAGATAGCTGTAGTTTTTCCTGGGCTTCCAATACAGCAATGAATGCTGTTGCTGCTCCACTAAAGACTTCCAATTTTTTATCTTGATGGTCAATACCCGCCAGTTCTTTTTCAAACGAAGCTATTTTTTTTCGTTTTTGCGATTTGTTTCCCATCTCGATAAGCTGACTGATCACAATGGTTGTTTCGGAAGCATCAAACCCGCTGACTTCTCCGCTGCCTCCGACATTTTCAACTTCAACTTCAAGTTCAGGATTGGGCCAAAGACCGGCCTGTAATACTCGTGCTTGAGCAGCTCTGGTTTCAAGCGAAAAAACCTTTAATTCCGGATTGTTCATCAAGGTTAAGGCTAATACCTGTCCGAGCGTCAAGGCGTCATCAGGCTCGGTTATGCCGGTAATTTCCGGGCCCGGCATGTTGGATGGCGCAGAGGCGGTTTCTTCGGGGTGCTCATTGAAACTATAACTTATTTCCTGCTTGAGCACAGAAGTGTTTTGTTCGGCACAACCTGCAAATAGCAAAGACAACATTAACAATATGAATATATAATTTCGCATACGTGACATTCCTTAGATATAGAAATTAACACAGAATATTGCCGAAATGGTTAGACCACCTCTAAAGCAATACTTGAGTGATTAGGCAAATATTGTGTATAAGGAATATCACGCCAGAAGGATAACTGTTCGTAAGGGCGTATGGAATGACGGTGATGTGTTGCAGTATGCAGCCAAACCGATGTCAGAGGAAGTATCAGCCGCGTCCACTTTTCGGGAAATATGCGATATCAGAATTTTCTGTGTCGATAGCTTAACGTTTTTTCTTGCAGAAATTACAATGCTTGAAGCTGCTGTAGTGTCCCTGCAATGGCCATGGTCCGCAGATGAGTGGATCGCCGGGGCGGCAAACTTGTCCTGGTTGCCCGTTTCAGTTGTTTCAGGACACGGGCAATGATTGTGAGCTACGGATTCAATCTCTATATGACCGTCAGAACCGTGGCACACCACTGTTAAAAAGCCACTTACGGGGCTCAAACACATCAAACCCAAAAGCCAAATTGTCACCTTTCGCGTTAGCATAATTGTCATTATACCAGTTTCGTGAGTAAAAGTCAACAGTGTTTATGCAAAGCCGGTTTGCCTATGAGAGAGTTGAAATTGCCGATTATAATGTACTGCCAACGGATTAAAAACATAAGACTGCAAATGGGCGATGGGAAAGGCAAACTTAAGGCTTTTGGATCAATTACGGCTGGGCCTGAGGTTTGCCCGTAAGGTGTAATAAGTAAAGTCCTGTTTTTCATACACTTATCTTTAAAAATTTTAACTTCTGTTTAGGAAAGTAGGCTACCAAATGGGTAATTAGTTTTTGGGGAGCAGGTCAACGAAGTGTTTTCGCTTGGGCAGGAGTATAATGCGCCGATGACAACCGGCGATTTTTATAGCGGCTTACTCGATGATGTCAGGGTTTATGATCGGGCCTTAAGTGAAGCAGGAATTGTGATACTTGCTCAATAAACATCACCGTTACCGGATTAGTCTAAAACAAAAAAGGCATGGCAGCAAGAAACCGCCATGCTTTCTTAAATTAATCATTGTCTGGTTATCTAGGTGTCGTCGCATCTGCCTCATTTGAATAGGCCGAGTCGCCAGATGCATTCGTGGCTCGAACACGGTAATAATAACGCGTGTTCTTCTTGACAGTCGTGTCAATGTAAGATGTAACATCCTGACCGACTGTATCGATCTGCGCGAAAGCAGTGTTTACCCGTTTCGAACGCTCGATCTTGAAGCCCGTTTCATCGGTGGCGTTATCCGTCCAGCTCAAGTCAATCCTGGTTATAGTAATGGCTGTTGCCGACAGACCGCTTGGAGCGGCTGGGACCGCAGGAGCAGGACCCGTTGAGACAACCAGATCAACCGATGAACCGGCAGGTACGCTGGCACCGCCTGTTGGGTTCTGGCTGATGACATCGCCTGCGGGAACTGTTTCGCTTGATTCCGTGGTCACAGTTCCAACAACAAGCCCGGCTGTGACTATATCCGATTCGGCAGTTGCCTGTGAAAGGCCAACTACATTCGGAACAGTTACAGGAGCCAGTCCAAGTGAAACTTCAATGTCAACCGATGAACCGATTACAACAGATGTGCTGCCAACCGGGTCTTGACTGATGACATCACCTGCGGGAACCGAACCGCTGTAGGCAGTTGTTACCGTTCCGACAACCAAACCTGCTGCAACAATGTTCGACTCGGCTGTTGCCTGTGCCTGACCGACTACGTCAGGAACATCTACCATCTGCAGGCCGAGTGAAACTTCGATGTCAACCGAGGAGCCCGGAGCTACGGAAGAACCGCCCGTTGGG
>JAGLHQ010000305.1 GCA_023143375.1 Planctomycetota bacterium | reverse complement strand
TGTAAGCGGTAGTTACCGTACCGACGATCAAATCTGCCGCAACGATGTCCGCTTCGGCAGTTGCCTGTGCAAGGCCAACTACATCTGGAACATTCACAGGAGCCAGTCCAAGTGAAACTTCAATGTCAACCGATGAACCGATTACAACAGATGTGCTGCCAACCGGGTCTTGACTGATGACATCACCTGCGGGAACCGAACCGCTGTAAGCGGTAGTTACCGTACCGACTACCAAACCTGCTGCTACGATGTTCGATTCGGCTGTTGCCTGCGCCTGGCCAACTACGTCAGGAACGGCTACCATTTCTACACCGAGTGAAACTTCAATGTCAACCGATGAACCCGGAGCTACTGATGAACCGCCCGTTGGGTTTTGACTGATGACATCGCCTGCGGGAACCGAACCGCTGTAAGCGGTTGTTACCGTACCGACGACCAACCCGGCTGCTACGATATCCGATTCGGCAGTTGCCTGTGCAAGGCCAACTACATCTGGAACATTCACATTTCCAACATTCGAAGCTGTTACCGTGGTTTTGCCGGCATTGCTGATGTCATAGTCAACGTCAACTGTGCCCCCGCCGTCATAACCGGTGATCCAGCCGCTGCCGATGTATGTGTTAACGGTCGATGTTACATCGCCGCTTACTATCAGCGTACCGTTGGTGATGTCCATTGTTGCGGTATTTGCCATAATGAACGAACCGGAACTAATAGTACCGCCATCTAACTGTACGTGGCCTGTACTGCCGACATTGGCGGCGATCTTGAATTCAGCAGAGACGTTAACCGTACCGCCGGTCATGTTCATTTGAGCTGCGCCATTGAATCCGATATCCATGTGAGAGCCGACAGTTGTAACTCCGCCGCTAACATTGAATGTCGAGTCATTGGCAGCGCCGTAGGACATAATAAACCAGCCGACAGTTGTAAGAGAACCGCCGGTGACATCAATAGTATCACCTACGGTTGACCAGTCGCCAAGGACTACAAGATTAACTAATGCTGCTGTGCTTGAATCGACAATTGGGCCGTCGATAGCATTGGTCCTGATAGCAGCCTTATCGATACTTCTCGGAACTATTCCGCCGCTCCAGTTGGCAGGATTGTCCCATACTCTGTCAGCGTCAGCATTGCTCCATGTTCTATCTGCTGCGGGCTCAGGACCCGTTGAGACAACCAGATCAACCGATGAACCGGCAGCAACGCTGGTGCCGCCTATCGGGTCCTGGCTGATGACTTCACCAAAGGGTACTGTTTCGCTTGATACCGGAGTCACTGTTCCGACAACAAGCCCTACTGCAACGATGTTGCCTTCTGCTGTTGCCTGTGCCTGACCAACGACATTGGGAACATCCACAGGAACCGCTCCAAGTGAAACCTCAATGTCAACGGATGAACCGATGTCAACAGATGTGCTGGCGGCTGGGTTTTGGCTGATGACATCGCCGGCAGGTACTGTTGGGCTTGCAGTCATGGTTACTGTTCCAACAACAAGTCCTGCTGCAACGATATCCAATTCAGCAGCGGCCTGTGTAAGACCAACTACGTCAGGTACTGTTACCTCAAGCAAGGACTCCGCCAATATAACCCGAACCCGGGCAATATTCATGTTGTAAACGGTATTACTGCGAAGCCTGAAGTCGGCACCATTTTCACGATTGCCAAAATAGGCATCGTCAATTTCAAACCGAACCGTCTGCCACTCATTTGTACCTAAGGTGGTAAACGATTTCGGATGTGTTTGCCATTGATTAGGAACACTGTCGTAATGTATGCCGATAGTAACATTATCGCTGGTATCATAGTAATCTACGATGATCGTCACATCCTGGCCGGCTGCAACCTGATAGAGAGTAGCATCGTCTACATCGAAGTACATGTAAAGACCTGTGGCCCTTCGACAGGTCACACCGTCGATTACGTCACTAACCGTTGGTCCGTCAGCGGGTTCTTCCTGAACAAGCAGATCGCTGACGTTTGTAGCACCTAAGTCGACCGACAATTCCTGTCCGATGTTGGACCGATTGTCCAGCGATGCTTCGGTCGGCATCGTAAAGCTAAACGGAACCTGATTGCACAGCACTTCCTTAGCATAGCTTGAAAGCGTCATCCACCAGTCGCTTGGAACAGTATGACTGGTATAGTAATTCGTATTGGTAATGTAATGCCCGATCTCACCGGTAAGAACCGGCGGGTCGTCGCTCATCGGCATTATGGCAGTGGCTTCATCGTATTCATCAAACATACCTACAAAAATCGTGTCAGGATCGATGATGTCAATACCGTTTGATACTTTACCCCAAAGGAAGCTGCCGCTGCCGCGATCGGTGTATTGATATGGGAAAACAAATTGTTGTAAGTTGTGCCAGCTAAACCCGGGCCATACATGCACCTGGGTGTCCATCCCGCGAGGATTTGCGAAATTGGCAAGATTTTGGTAATCGCCCATCCATGCGAAAATACTGTCATACATTTCAAAATGGGAATTCCAATCACTTGGGAAAGAGTTTTTGACACAACCGACGACATAATTGCCGCCGTAAACAGGATCGTTCTTGAAAAAATCGATCAGAGGATCCATCGAAGCCTGGGTAATACCATCGCGGATCCCCGCTCCCCAGACAACAACAACCGGCTTACCATCCTCATGGAGGTATCGGCTGTCATTGGTGATGCCTACTTCATCTACGAGCCACATCCAGTCGGCTGTGATCGTGTTGTAAAGATTTGCATCAGAGCCTCCGCTGATGTCATACTCGATCGCCCAGACACGTCCATGCAGATGCGCGGCTTCACGAACAAGATCCAAAACCCACTCGGGCTTAGCACCGGCGGCGGCATTAGTGAAAAATCGCTGCAAATAAACCCCATCGATATTGTATTTTCGCATCCATTCAAAATGTTTTTGAACGACCGCCGGGTCCGCAGAAGAAAATAGATATCCCTGTTTGCCGCTTTCTGTCAGGGCACCTGGGAAAGGATGAAGACTGCTTGTTTCGTAATCCAAAGGATTCGGCCACATATCCACAGTTGAAGTTCCACCACTGCTGCTAGTGCCCCAGTGCCCCCAGCCGCTGTCATGCAGATCGTTCGGTGTTCTGAACCAACCCTGATAGCCTGTCACTACTTTGCCCTTGAGACTGTCTGCATATACGTCATCGTATGAAGGTCCGGTGTAAGGTGTCAGCCATGGCGGGGTATGCGAAAGTGCATACGCAGCGTATGGGTCACTAAACGGAGTGTCCCGCACGACTACACTGCTGATCGGAAATCCGCCGGCGTTAATTCGAAAATCACTGCCGCCGTTCTGGCGATCGGCAAACAACGGATCGTCGAGACGCTGGTAAGATTTGACAAAAATATCAGTACCCTCTCCGGAACTGCGTGTGTGGAAGAGGGTCGTAGTGTAGGGAGCACTTGCACTGTCATACTGAAGT
>JAGLHQ010000304.1 GCA_023143375.1 Planctomycetota bacterium | reverse complement strand
GCGTCAAACTGACGAACCTGGTCGCCAGTGAAAATATCGGCTGTTGCCTTTTCGGATGGGTCATATCTTTTCATGCAAATATTATAGCCGGTATTGGCGTAAGGTCAATTGACATTACAAACTAAACCGTTTACAATCATTAAGACAAGGCAAAAGGACAATTATGCATATACTGCTTACAAATGATGACGGGATATCGGCTCCGGGGCTGCTGGCGATATATAAACAACTGCGAACCATCGCAGAGGTTACGGTGATCGCCCCCCAGGACGCACGTTCGGGCGCGGGGCACAGCATATCACTGGACCCGATAACATACAGCAAGATCGCTTTCGGAGACGGTCATGCCTACAGCGTTGACGGGACACCTGCCGACTGCGTCAAACTTGCGGTAAACGCGATCGCAGGGACTCCCATCGATATGGTGGTATCCGGCATCAACGCCGGCGCCAACGTAGGGATACACATATACTATTCCGGAACCGTCGCAGCTGCTGTGGAGGCGGCATTCTATAATATCCCGGCGATAGCGTTAAGCGCCGTCAGGACTGAACAGGAGCAACCCGATTTTGAAATCGCAGCAGAGTATTCGCTTGAACTGATAAAAAAACTCACCCCCGCCGCTCTGGGGAATGTTATCAACATCAACATCCCCGACCTTACCGAACACAAACCAAAAGGTGTTGCCGTTGTCCCGCATTCGACCAACGGATTCGATGAAAATTATTCTTCCAAAACCAATACTGACGGGCTAAAATCGCTGACATTCGAGGACTGTCAGCATCGTGACAACGACGTTGTTGGGCTGGATACCAATTCGTTGGCTGACGGATTTATAACCATTACATCGCTGCACTGCGATCGGACCGATTACCAGAGCAACCTTTTGCTCGAACAGGTAGACTTCGACGATATTAGCAAATGATAAAACTTGAAATTTTGGACAGGATAACAGGATAACAGGATAAAAATACAGATAATGAAAAAACATGTTAATAGAGTTGGCGGATATTGACCTAAATATTAAGGCCCAGAAGCCTTTGGAAGTCCTTTATAAAGGACCGAAGTAAAGCGAAAAGTGAAAGAATTATAGTCATCCTGTGATCTTGTCAAAAAAGAGAGTTTAGAATGATTAACAGGAAAAAACGGTGAACGGTTACGTATTTCCTATTTGTTTTGTATTTGAGCAACGCAGCTTTCAGTCGCCGATGAATCGGGGCAAACTCCAGCTACGCTGGATAACTTCTCGGTCAGTTGTTTGTCTGAGCCAAAAGCAGTGAGAACTTGAAATTATGGAGAACAGGATGTCTAAAAAGAAGAAATCACAAATCTGCATCGTGACGGTTGTCGGAGAAGATAAAGTCGGGATCATCGCAAAGCTTAGCAACGCAATGGCAAAAGCCGATGTTAACATCGTCGATGTTAACCAGAAAATAATGGAAGATTATTTCGTAATGACGATGGCCTGCGATATGGCTCATGCGAGCATCGGTATCGAGCAGATACAAAAAAGGCTAAACAAGATCGCACGCGAAATGGACCTGAAGATCACTTTCCAGCACGAAGACATTTTCAAAATGATGCATAGAATGTAAACAAGGTGTGTTTTAAAAGGACAGAGGATAGCAAATGAGCATAACAGTAGAAGAAGTTTTCGAGACAGTAAAAATGACCGTCCATCAGCACTTCGATATTCGCACGGTAACGCTCGGTATCAACCTAAAGGACTGCATGGATCGGAACCTTTCGCAATTCTGCAAACGGATACATAAGCGTATTGTCACAAAGGGCAAACTTCTGAACAAATACGCCGACGAGATACAGCTAAAGTACGGCATCCCCATCACCAACCGCCGAATCGCCGTTACCCCGGTTTCTATTCTGCTTGAGCCGTTGCCTCGAACCGTAGCAGCGGCTGTTAAAGTTGCCAAAACACTGGACAACGCCGCCGAAGAAGCAGGTATAGATTTCCTTGGCGGATACGGCGCACTGGTTCAAAAAGGCATGACATCTTCCGATAAGAACCTGATGGATTCGATCCCCGAGGCACTTGCACAGACCAATCGGATATGCGGATTTTTGAACTTAGCATCAACACTTGCCGGCATGAATATGACTGCCATATCCGACTTCGGACACACGCTGAAGAAACTGTCCGCTAACACAAAAAACGGTATCGGATGCGCGAAGATCGCGGTCTTCGCAAACGTACCAGAAGACAACCCTTTCATGGCAGGAGCCAACCACGGCGTAGGCGAACCCGACTTTACATTAAACATCGGCATCTCCGGGCCGGGCGTGGTACGCAACGTAATAGCCAGCAACCCAGACTGCGACCTGACCGCCCTTTCGGAAGTTATCAAACGAACTGTCTTTAAGATCACGCGTGCAGGTGAGTTGATCGGGCGTGAAATGGCAGAACAGATGAAGATCGATTTCGGGATCGTAGACATCTCTCTGGCATCGACGACCGCTTCCGGAGATTCGGTTGCCGAAATAATCGAAGCTATGGGCGTATCGCAAATGGGAAGACCTGGCTCGACGGCTGCACTTGCAATGCTGATGGACGCCGTTAAAAAAGGCGGCGCGATGGCCTCCGGAAACGTCGGGGGTCTTTCTGGAACATTCATCCCCGTAAGCGAAGACAACGGAATGATAAAAGCCGTCAAAGACGGCGCGCTCAATCTGCAAAAACTCGAAGCGCTTACCGCTGTCTGCTCGGTGGGCCTTGACATGTTCGCCGTTGCCGGCAACACCCCTGCCGAAGTTCTCTCTGCGATCATAGCCGACGAGCTTGCTATAGGCGTTGTCAACAACAAAACAACCAGCGTAAGGGTAATACCTGTCCCGCGTAAAAAACCCGGCCAAATGGTACACTTCGGAGGGCTCTTAGGCTCGGCACCGATAATGGAGGTTCCCAAAATAGCGGCACCTAATTTCATCGCTCGCAAAGGGCGAATACCTGCTCCTATTAAAGCGCTGCGGAATTGATCGCAATGTATAATATTTACGAAACTCCGTGGCTGTTGTTTTCCGCATCGATATTCGTGCTGGTCATTGTTGTAATGTATCGCAGGATATTTCCCGACAGGTGTCGTTTCTGGCAGCTTATCATACCCTTTGCATTGATGGCCTCGGCCTTCGGCATCGATTATTTTGTAAGTACCGACTACGAAAAGATCGAGCTAACGATCAAACAAGGGGTAAGGTCAGCCGTGGACGCTGACATGGATCTGCTGTCGCCGATCATATCTCCGGACTATTCGGACAATAGGTACATCTCAAAACAGGATCTTCTAAATTCGCTGGGCAATCTGACAACTATGGCGAATATAAGAAGGATAAAGATCCGGCAAAACTTCATTACGATCTCCAATGCAAAAGCCTCCTCGAAAATGCGAATTACTGTTTTCATGCAGCCGGAAAGCGAGTACGCACCGGCCAACAGCCTGATGTTCATTGAGCTGGAATTGAAATTTGAAAAGCACGGGGACAACTGGCTGGTACGTTCGATGAACGTCGTTTCGCTTAATGACGACCCGCTTGATTAACTAAAACTGACCGCTCGGTCAGTTTTAGAGTCGCTAGTTTTTAGTCGTTGGTCGTTGGTCGTTAGGGAAGGATACGGCCTAGCGGCCGATACATTTTCATGAAAACATTTGTCATCCCAGCGAAAGCTGGGATTCATTGTTACCGCGTAGAAATGGATCCCAAATCAAGTTTGGGATGACAAATCACACTCACTAACGCGCAATTATTAATGATAACTGGTATTAGTTTTATCGATGCGCATAAAAAAGCACCTGTAAAATTTCTCTCACAGGTGCCCGGTTTATTTCGTACTGTTATGCTATCTGGCAACCGCCTTACGGTTCTCTAGAACAACTTCGATCTTTTCAAGCAGTTCGCTAAGATCAAAAGGCTTAACGATATAATCGTCAATGCCACATGCGTTTGCTCGTGCAATATCCTGGGTCTGGCTTCTTGCCGTCAGCATAATAACCGAGGGATAATCACCTCCGGGCTGTTTACGCAAAGCTTCAAGCATCTCATGTCCGTCCATAATAGGCATAATAACATCAAGCAGAATAACATCCGGTTTATGCTCAAGAGCAAGCTTTAGGCCCTCTTTACCGTTGCCTCCGGTAATGACATCGTACTCGTTCATTTCGAGCCGATCCTGAAGCGTCTGAACAATGTTAGGCTCATCGTCAATAACCAGTATCTTGACCTTATCGCTTTTTTTCTTAATTCCCAAAAAATCAAACATTATATTTCTCCATTTTATTTAGTGAGCAACCTAAACTAAAAGGTTATTCCTCTGTTAAACCTTTCAAACTGCCCGTGGCAATTTTTCTCAGGTCCGCAACCTGCTGAGTATCGCTCGGATAAATAGCTATTCCAAACATCGGCATAATCTCGTCGGTGTTGAAGTTCTTTTTCAACCTATTTTCAATAATATTTCCCAATTCATCCCTGACAGCGGGTATTCTCGACTTTACCGCCCCTCGGATGACGATCGAAATGTCGGTTTCGCCCATTTTCAGGGCCAAATCCTCTTTATTAGTCAAAAAGCTGTCGCTTTTTAAAATAATATCGTTCATTATCAGATCGACATTTTCTCTTTTTGTCTCATCTGTGCCATTTGGGAATTCAAAATTCATGACCAATAACGCGAACCCGTCGTCTTTTCTTCGACAATGTTCCGATAACATTTCGGTATGCTCCCGCAAAGCTGCCACTGGATCGCATTTTGGTATCGAGAACATAAACTTACTTCCACTGCTCCGCTCGCTTTCAACCCATATCCTTCCGCCGTGCATCGTGACAATCCCCTGGCATATCGCAAGCCCAAGCCCGGTACCTTTATAACCGGCACCTGCCTGGCGGTTGACCTGGTAGAACTTATCGAATATCTGACGTTGTCTTTCGGTCTGGATACCAACACCGGTATCTGCGACATATATAACGATATGGTCGTTCTCGTCATAGGCACTAACCGTGATCTTTCCTCCCGGTTCGGTAAAGTCGATCGCATTACTAAGCAGGTTCCACAACACCTGGAGTATTCTTTGGGAATCGGCAAAAACAGGACTAACACTTCCTCCGTCGATGAATTCCAGGAGCAATCCCTTGTCATTGGCCTTTTTCTTAAAATTACTTAGTGCTTCGTTTACCGTCGTAATTACGTTTATGACCTTTCGGTTGACCGGAAGGCTTCCCGCCTGAAGCTTTGCAATATCCAACAGATCGCTTATCAGATCGGCAAAGCGATGACAGTCGCCCTGCATAACCTCTAAATACTTACGGGTCTTTTTATTGACCTTTCCGGTAACACCTGCCAGTATGTTCGAAACCGAATTCTGTATGCTTGTAACCGGGGTTCTCAGCTCATGTGATATCGCAGCGATGAAATCGGTCTTCACCTGCTCTGCTGCTATTTCGTCGGTAGCATCGTTAAGCATAATAACGTGCTCTGAATTGTTGCCCTCGTCGGACATCTCCGTCCATCGTACCTGCAACACTCTCTGTTCGCTGACCTTCACCCTGGCAACATTTTCGACTTTTCCTTGATCACGTCCGGCGGCGATCATATTTCGTATACCGATAACATCAAGCACCACAGATGCTATTTCACTGGTTGCGTTTTCCTGCACACCCAAAAGTTTTTTGGCCGAAGGATTAATCATTTCAACATGCAACTGAGTGTCAAGTATGATCAACCCTTCCGACATCTTGCCTACTGCATTGGCAAGTTTACCATGATCGGAAATGGCGTGGTGTCCGTCGTCGGCGATCTCAAATCTCCCGAGCAGATCCTCATCGAGTTGTCCATAGACACATTCAAGTTCACCCTGAGCGTTTTCGATCTCGTCAAGTATACCGCGGATAATATGCCGCTGCGACAACACAGCCGTCCCGTCATTTCCGGAATTGCTGATACGGATGTGGTCGCTGTCCTGCTCGGACATCTTTTCAAGTGCGTCTCTCGCGTCGGTTTCGGCGTTAAATGCCACTTCTGATTCAGCAGCACTATCGCACGATATCAGGTCGGATAGCTTCATTATACTTAAATACCTCTTTAAATGCAGACAACGTAAAAACTCAGCATTGTCTCATTTATCGGCTAAAAAAGGCGCCCATTTAACCTGAAAAACATGGAAAAAAGATTTTAAATGGAACATTTAGCTGGGAGATAAGCACATATACTGCACTAGAGCGATTTAATATTTCGTGTAAAAAGATATGATCTTATTTATCGTCTGGATCGGCCCTTTTATGTTTCATCACTTTATGCTTAACTTCCTTATAAAGATGCCTTATGGCAGAGACAGGACGTCTTCTCATCATTCGCGGGCCTGCATACCGCATGACCTCCTGTGCCCTTTGCCGCATTGCGGGTTTATAGCAATGCACCTGACACTGACGGCACGGACCCTTCTTGTTACCGAACGGGCATTTATCCAGGCGATCATGCGAATAAACCAGAAACTCGGCACACTGATCGCAAAGCTTACCGGATGTGCCATGATGATCCTTGCAGTACATACGCACCATCACCTCGATAGTCTGCTTTTCGCGAAATCTCTTTTCGTTAACTTCCATCTAAAAGGTGTCCTTATTTTTTCGAAGTTTCGCAAAATCCTCCGCGCCGCCAAGCAAAAATATATTGGTTTGTTTTTCCTTTTCGATGTTAGTTACAAACGGCTTGCCATGTTTTTCAAGTCGCAAAGTTTCCTCCAGGCATGCTTCGATAAGTTTATTCTGCGGCTCAACGGTCGAAGCGAACCGATAGTTCTCCGCGGTATAATTGTGCCCGCTGTAAACGATCGTTTCATCGGGCAGCGACGACAGCCTGCATAGCGATTCGTACATCGTCGCCATATCGCTCTCGAACACCCTGCCGCATCCGCCGGTAAAAAGCGTATCCCCCGTAAAGACAAAACCTTCACCTGTTTGCTCGTCTGTCATATAATAGCAAACGCTCCCTGCGGTATGCCCCGGCGTTGCGATGGCCTTTACCTTTACATCGCCAAGGGTGAACTTCTGGGCGTCATTTACAAACTTAGTTAGCCCGTGTATGCGTTTATCGGCGCCATAGACGTCACAGCCGAATGCTTTGACAATAGACTCAATCCCGCCGCAGTGATCAGCGTGATGATGCGTAACGAGTATCGCCCCTATCGACAGGCCCATATCTTCGGCAGCTTTTAACGCTCCGCTCCCCTGACCCGGATCGACCACAAGAGCCCTCCCGCTATCGTATCGATACAGATAGATATAGTTATCGTAAAACGCCGGGATTGTCGTAAGTTTATCCATCCGCAGTTACGCCGGTATGCCGTATATACAAAATCACTACTCCATGCCGGAGACATCTGCCTTTAGCTCAACGAGCTTGTCATAGTAAACCTTTGACCTCTCTTGAAGCAAGGCAAGCGATGTCGTCAAAACATTAATATCATCCTTGACCTTCATAAAATCCTGGCTCGGCGAACCGGCCTTGCTCGATTCCACAAGCTTTTGCATTATCGCTTCAAGTTCCGCACTTTTGGCTTTTATTGCTGCAAAGTATTTAGTTGCCATTTCGCGGAGCTGATCGACTGTCATCAATTCCGCCTCAGCCGTAACCTCGGCAACAGGCTTATTCGTATCGACAGGACCGGCAGGGACGCCTTTCTTACCGCAACCGGATAACACTATCGAAAACATCGTCAAAACTAACAAAGCAACAAATAATCTTTTCTTCATATTATCATCCTTAAAAATAATTAAAATATACCCTAATCTTAACGCAGAAATAACCTAAACTTGTGCCTGCGTCAAGACAAAAATACTTGCAAGGGCCAAACCATGCGCCCGTTTATGGGTTATAATTTAAGTAGAGAGATAGGGAGGTATGACAATGGGACATTTGCAGATAAAATATATGATGCATCAGATGCACATGCCCGGATTGCATGTCACGCACCACGTAGCCGATCACCTTTTGCATGACGAGCGTTTCTGGAGGCTTGTGCATATGCTCGCATTTCTCGCGGTGCTTATCCTGTTCGCTTTCTGGTCGGCAGTAAACGCATATTAAAACAGGTTAAGTTTTGTCTGCCGGACATGTACCGTAGGGGGTTGTGTAGCTAGAAATTCACTTATTCTTTTAGCGCGTTTGTCACTTTTACAACATCAACCATCTCGCCGACGTCATGTACCCGTACGATGCTCGCCCCCATAGCCGCTGATATCGCCACCGTCGCAGCGGTTCCCATTACCCGATCTTCCGGGGTGTCTTTCCCTGTAAGCTGACCGATAAACCGCTTTCTGCTGGTTCCCATCAAAACCCTGTACCCCGTGCCTGCAAACACATCGATGTTCCGCAATATCTCAAGGTTATGTTCCGTCGTCTTGCCAAACCCGATCCCCGGATCGATAAAGATCATCTTGCTTTTAACGCTAAGCCGCTCTGCCAACTCCGCACGCTCTACCAGATAATCCCTCACCTCACTTACAACGTCATCATACTTCGGCTCAGCCTGCATCGTCTTGGGGCTGCCCTGCATGTGCATCAGTACTATCGGCACCTTTCGTTTGGCAACGAGCCCGACCATCCTGCCGTCACTCATCGCCGTGACATCGTTGATCATATTCGCCCCCGCATCGAGCGCCGCTGCTGCAACTTCCGCATCGAACGTGTCTATACTTATCACCGCATCGGTTTGCCCTCGCAGCTTTTCTATAACCGGGATCGCTCGTGCAATCTGCCGGTCGGTGCTTACCGGTTCGCTGCCTGGCCTGGTTGACTCGGCGCCAACGTCGATTATCACGGCGCCCGCCTTAGCCATATCAAGCCCGTGTGCAACCGCCTTATCGACGTTTGCAAACTTACCGGCGTCACTGAACGAATCGTCGGTTACGTTAAGGATACCCATTACAACGCACCCGTCCGTAAAATCTATCGACCCGCTGGGCCACTGTAATATATCATCGTCTGGCATGGCACTTACCCGATCTTAAATCCAATACCTTTTAGCTTGTTACTAAGCGATGCATTGGGTTTTGTAAAAACAACTTTCGTATTCTGAAATTCCCTTCGCACCGGATAGCTCTTCCGCAGGTCATCGAACCATTTGCCCCGCTCGTCTTGGGGAACGATCAATATCTCACGCGTATTAAAGTCGTCCCGATTAATAACATATATATGCTGAACGACATCCTGTATGATCGTCTGCTCGTCGCCGCTTTCAGGATCGACGTTTATTTCCGCGATTTCCGGCGGCGGCAAAAAATCTTCAACGCAATGCCTCGCTTCCAATCCAAAACACTCGCACGCCGCGGCGTATATCATCACCATCCCGGCAACTTTACCGTCGTACGAATACCCCGCAATATGCGGCGTAGAAAGCTCGGCCTTTAAGATAAGCTCATT
>JAGLHQ010000303.1 GCA_023143375.1 Planctomycetota bacterium | reverse complement strand
ATGTGTCTATCTAGTCATGACCCTAGTTTATTACATTAAAACAAAGAAATTCGAGATTATCTCGACTTGTCCTGATCAAGAAGTCAAAACAGTTCTATGCCAGGATGTAATCTGGAGTGCCGAGTACCAAATATCACTACGGATAAAACCTGTGACAATAGATCATAAAACATCATTTAAAGAGTCTTGCAGCGTTATCACGGGAAATTACAGGAGTGCAATAATATAAATAGTTCAAAATCCGATATCATTACATTGAGCAAATTGAGGTGGTAAACAGGTGGCGGACACCTGTCTTGCCAATTATGCCGCCCGGTTCTGATTCATTTCGTGTCACAAACCCATCATAATTCATTGCAAAACGAACTTTTAAACAGTATATTATAAGCTATAAGAAATGAAAAATATAAATCGAAACATCCTGCTCCCGGCGTTAATGCTGTGCCTTATCATAACGGTTCTACTTGTATTTAGAAACAGACCTCTTGATATAACCGGCACTCGATATTTACCTCCGCAGGGAAAAGTTTATTCTACCCGGAAAAACTGGCCGATGTTTAGATGTTCACAAAACCTAAACGGCACTGCCGAAGGTTCGCTGCCGGATGAGCTTAATCTCAAATGGAAATTCAAAACCGAAGATTCCGTCAAATCTTCGCCGGTTGTCTTTGATGGAATCGTATATTTTGGTTCGCTGGACACATACATCTACGCAGTCGATCTGCAAAACGGAAGCAAACTCTGGTCGTTTAAAACCGATGACGAAATAGAGGCCTCTCCATGCGTCGTAAATGATACCGTTTTCATAGGCTCAGCAGATAGCTTTATCTACGCCCTTGATGCTAAAGACGGCAAACTGAAATGGAAATACGAAACTGACAACAAGATATTAGGCTCTGCCAACTGGACGATCTCTCCCGATGGGAAGAACACCTGGATAATCTTCGGCAGCTACGACAACAAACTTCATTGCGTCGATTCCAAAACCGGCACACCCATCTGGGCCTACGAAACCTCAAGTTACATCAACGGAGCTCCTGCAATCTCCAATGGAAAGGCAGTAACCGGCGGCTGTGATGCGGTGATCCATGTTGTCTCGGTAAAAGACGGAAAATCTTTGGTGCAAATCGACGCAGGTGCCTATATCGCAGGGTCTTCGGCGATAGAAAATGGGCGTGTGTATGCCGGTAATTATGCTAATACGCTGATCTGTGCCGATATCGAGACCGGCCAAACCGTGTGGCAATATGCAGAATCTGAGTCGCCGTATTTCGCAACACCTGCAATTTCAGATGACATACTCGTAACTGGCTCAAGAGACCACAACGTTTACTGCCATGATAAAAAAACCGGTAAGCTTATCTGGAAATTCAAAACGCTCGACGAGGTAAACAGTTCGCCCGTTATCTGCGGCGATAAAGTTATCGCAGGCTCTGACGATGGAAGACTGTACATGATAAATATCGAAAACGGTAAAAAAATATGGTCCTTTGAGATCGGCGAAAGTATCACTTCGTCACCAGCAATAGCATCGTCAATGGTACTAATAGGAAGCGATGACGGCAGCGTTTACGCCTTCGGACAGAAATAAAGGGAAACATTATTTTGAAGATCGCTCAGCTTACACCCGGCTCAGGAGATAACTTTTACTGCGAGAATTGTCTTCGCGACATCGCATTGATAAAAGCCCTTCGCAGGACCGGACATGACATCACGATGATACCAATGTACCTTCCTCTTCAAAGACAGAAAAACCTCTCCGGTGATACGCCGCAGTTCTTTGGCGGCATAAACGTCTTTCTTCAGCAAAAGTTTCCCATCTTTAGAAAAACTCCGCGATGGATAGACTCGTTGCTCGATTCGCCAAAACTGCTTTCATGGATAAGCGACAAAAGCTCGATGACCAGTTCAAAGGATCTGGCTGAGACTACTATCTCAATGTTGAACGGTGAAAACGGTCATCAACTAAAGGAGCTAAACCGTCTGGTCGAATGGCTAAGCCAAAAGGAAAACACTCCGGATATCGTCTGCCTCTCGAACATCCTGCTTGCGGGCTTTGCAAAACAGATCAAACAAAGACTAAATATTCCCGTTGCCTGCCTCCTACAGGACGAAGACGGCTTTCTTGATGCACTCGGCAAAGATTATTCAAAGCAAGCCTGGCAAATACTTTCCGACCGTGCAAACGACATCGATATCTTCATCGCCGTAAGCAAATATTTCGCAGATGAGATGGTGCAGCGTTTAAGGATCGACAAGCAAAAAGTACGCATTGTATACACCGGCGTAGATATCGACAAATTTGCCGCCGGAACCTCGCCGCCGCCGGTTCCGACAATAGGCTTTCTTTCAAGGATGTGTTTTGACAAGGGTCTGGACATCCTTGTAGATGCTTTTGTTCTGATTAAAAAAAATGAAAACCTGAAAAATGCAAAGATGAAGATCATAGGTGGAAAAACCAAAGCCGACATTGATTTCATAAACAAGATCGAAAAAAAGCTTGACGCTCCGGACATTCTGAAAGACGTTGAATTTATTTCCGATTTTAACGAACAGACCCGAGCAGATTTCTTAAGCAGCATCTCGGTTATGTCAGTACCCGAGAAAAAACCCGTCGCTTACGGTTTATATGCCCTCGAATCCATGGCTAGCGGGGTTCCCGTGGTCCAGCCTGCAACGGGCGTCTTTAACGAATTGATCGAAATAACCGGCGGAGGCGTACTCTATCAGCCCAATACGCCCCGGGCCCTGGCAGATGCCATAACGCCGCTGCTGCTTAATCCGCAAAGAACATTTGAAATCGGAAGACATGCAAGAGATACAATAGTTAATAACTTTAACATAAACCAAACCGCAGAAAATATCGTAGAACTGTACAAAGGCACGATTAAATAGACAGAGGTCATTATGCTTAAACTTATAAACGTCTCAAAAAGTTATGAGTCAGCGGCGGATATCCGTGAAGATGTCCTGACAGATATTAACCTGAAAGTCGAAAAGGGCAAGTCGCTTGCGATAATTGGTCCTTCCGGGAGCGGTAAAAGCACGTTGTTAAACCTTATCGGTGCACTTGACCGCCCTACCGCCGGCAGCGTCATCATTGACGGGACCGATCTTGCAAGCCAGACCGATACGCAACTTGCGGCTATCCGAAACAAACGCATTGGGTTTGTTTTCCAACTACATCATCTTTTACCGCAGTGCAGCGTACTTGAAAATATTTTGCTTCCCACGTTGGCAGACAAAAGTTCGCAAGCAGATGACTGTAAGCAAAGAGCTATGGACCTCCTCGAACAGGTTGACCTTAAAAACAAAATGCTACACAGGCCCTCTCAACTGTCCGGCGGACAACGCCAAAGAGTCGCCGTGGTCAGAGCACTTATAAACGAACCTGATTTTCTGCTTGCAGATGAACCGACGGGCTCTCTTGACAAAAACAATTCGGAAAATATTGCAAAACTTCTTATAGATATAAACCAGAGGCAGAACGTAACGCTTATCGTCGTAACCCATTCTACGCAACTTGCCGAACACATGGACGAAATGCTTATGCTGATAAACGGAAAACTAAAAAATATTACAGAGTAAAAAAATGAGTCTCCTGCGACTAATTAAGAATAACTTATGCTTTTACCGCAGCATCAGTATCGGTATCTTTTTAGCTGCTGCTGTCGCTACTGCTGTTCTTACAGGGGCAATGCTCGTAGGTGACTCTGTCGATCAAAGCCTGAAAATGATCGCTGCGTCTCGATTAGGCACAACAGAATTCGCCTTACAGACATACAATAAACCGTTTACCGAACAACTGGCTGCGAATATTTCAAAAGAGTTAAATACAAACTCGGCTGGGCTGTTGAAGCTTAACGGGCTGATTTCGAACTTTGACGGATCAAAGAGAGTCAACAAAGTAGAGATCATTGGCATTGATAACCGTTTTTTCAATATCGGTTCGTCTTCCGATCTTTTCAAAAATAACACCGGCGTTATTCTGAACACCTCACTTGCCAAAAGGCTTGGTATCACAGACTCCGGCCAAGTCCTTCTCCGTATCGCAAAGCCATCGGTTGTTTCAAGAGACATTCCCTTAACCCCGGATTCCGATCTGACTGTTACACTCATCGCAAATGTCATTGATATCGCAAACAAGGACCAGTTTGGGGATTTTAGCCTCTTATCCAACCACCTTGCTCCATTAAATATTTTTGTCCCATTAAAACAGCTTCAGCAAAAACTCGATCTCGACGGGCAGATAAACACCATCCTTATCGCTAACAATTCTTCGCAAAGTATTACTATTGAGAAAATAAATCTTGCATTAAAGCGGGCTGTGACGCTTAACGATATGGGACTTTCCCTAAAGAATATCGGCGACAAATACATCGAACTGCAAAGCGATAGCATCTTCATTGAAGATGTTATCGCTGCCGGGGCCTTAGCTTCGGGGAATGATCCACAGGGCATCTTAACGTATTTCGTAAATGAATTAAAACTCAACGAGCGATCAACGCCATACTCATTTGTATCGGCGATCCAAAGATCAGACGGCAATTTAATTGCAGATGATATGTCGGACGATGAGATAGTTATTAATCGCTGGTTGGCCGATGACCTTAATGCCGGACGAGGCAGTTCCATAGAACTTAAATATTTCGTGGTGGGTTCCGGGCGTAAGCTCGTCGAAAAAACCGCATCCTTTACTGTCAAAGATATACTGCCTATGCAAACACCCGGACTAAACACCTCGCTGGCTCCTGAGTTTCCCGGACTTGGTGACAAACAAAACTGTAGGGACTGGGATCCCGGGATCCCGATAGACCTCGATAAGATCCGTGACAAGGACGAGGAATACTGGCAGCAGCACCGCGCTGCTCCAAAAGCACTTATAACCCTGGCAGCCGGGGAAAAAATCTGGACAAACCGATTCGGCACAATAACCGCCATACGCTATCCGGCAAGGGGCAACTCTTTAAAAGACATCGAAGGTAAGCTCTTAAGCAACATCGAACCTGCATTAGCGGGACTATATTTTCAACCTGTAAAACAGCTCGCCCAAGCCGCTTATCAGCAATCCACTGATTTCGGACAACTGTTCCTCGGTCTTAGCTTTTTCCTCATAATCTCAGCAGCCATCCTCCTTTCGCTTGTATTTACTTTTGGCGTGGAACGAAGATCGATCCAGATAGGGTTTCTTCTGGCGACGGGCTTTACACATAAACAGATCAAAAGATTATTTTTCCTCGAGGCCGGTACTTTGTCCGTTTTCGGTGCAATCGCAGGCTCTGTCCTTGCCGTACTCTACACCAAAGCAATGATCCTCGGACTTAGAACCATCTGGCAAGACGCACTGGCAGGGGCTGTTATATACTTCCACGCAAACACTTCTACCATCATTACAGGCGCAGCGGTAAGCATTCTCATATCGTCTGTTGCCGTATGGTTATCGCTGCGAAAACACTTACGGCGGCCTGCAAGAGAGCTTCTCTCCGGAAATATCACCGATGCAGTCTCAATACAAGAATTGACTTTCAAGCGAAAGAAAAGTCTCTATATCTCAGCGGCATCCTTTGCGGGAGCCATTATCCTTCTTTTTGTCTTTTCATCTGCTAAAGGCTCTGCTGGGGCCGGCGTTTTCTTTGTCTGCGGTGCGCTGATACTAACAGCGGCGATGTCACTTATACACTCTTTTCTGATCGCCGCAGCCAGGCCGTCACAAACTCCGTTGCGGTCTACGGTAAGCTTTGCCCTTAGAAACGCATCCCGTCGAAGTTTCAGATCTCTTGCCGTGATCGGGCTGATATCTATCGGGTGTTTTTTGGTCATCGCCACCGGCGCAAACCGACAGGATCCTACAAAAGAAGCACAACTAAGAAGCTCAGGGACCGGCGGGTTTTCCATCTACGCTGAAACTTCGGTCCCGATAGTTAACGACTTGAACACTGCTTCGCAACAAAAATTAACGGGACTTGACCAAACTGTAAAATTCGTTCAGATGCGAGCAAATAACGGTGACGATGCAAGCTGTTTAAATCTGAATCGCGCACAAAGACCGAGACTTATCGGCATTGATCCGGCAGATATGATAGCAAGAAATGCCTTTACCTTTTTAAAAACAATTGACGAAAACAATAATTTCCCGTGGAATATTTTGAATACAGAGCTTGAGGAAAACGTAATTCCCGCTATCGGCGACTACGCAACATTAACATGGGCGATTGGAAAAGGGATCGGCGACGACATTGATTATGTCGATGAATACGGCAAGGAATTCAAGCTCCGCATCGTAGGAATGTTAAAAGACTCTGTCTTTCAGGGCAGCCTGCTGATCAACTCTGCAAACTTTGAAAATCGCTTTCCTTCACAGGAAGGCTACAGGGTGCTGCTTATCGATACAGATGCGGGGGAAAAAGAATTTGTGATGGATACTCTTTCGCGAAACCTTGCTGATTTTGCGATAGACTTAAGCGGTGCGGCTGAGAGGCTCGCTCGCTTTAAAACCGTTGAGCATACCTATCTGTCGATTTTTCAGCTTCTTGGCGGGCTTTCGCTTATCCTCGGCAGCGTAGGGCTTGGACTTGTCGTATTGCTTAACGTCCTCGACCGAAGAGCCGAACTTGCAATGGTCCGAGCTGTTGGTTTCAGCACAAAAAAAATAAAGCTGATCGTCTTCATCGAGCACACCGTCCTCATGCTCGCCGGTCTTATCTGCGGCTGCGCGTCAGCAGTTATCGCTGTCTTTCCCGTCATCGCTGCTTCTGCATCCCAAATACCTTTTCTATCGCTTATGTCAATTATTTCTTGTATTACGGCAAGCGCTCTGGTATGGATATACTTTGCAACTTCAACAACTTTGAAAGGCCCTTTGCTGGATGCTCTAAGGAACGAATAGGATTTCATGAAAAGATTTTTTATTACCAGGATCATACCGCTTGCTTTTGCCCTGATCGCGGTATTCTCTATATACCAATGGCTTACCATGTCCCCTGCTAAAGAGATGGCTTTGCGTTTGCCTGGAAACGATAATGCTCCCCCCCCAGAGGCTCAGACAGATAGCACTGTCAATCTTAAAGGTAAACTTACCTTGTATGACGGTGTGCCATCAAACCTGCCCGGTGCATGGCCGGGGTTCAGGGGTAAAAACTTAGACGCTATCAGCGATGAAAATATCGCTCTGGCAAAAACATGGCCGGCTGCGGGGCCAAAGGTTCTGTGGTCACTTGAGGTTGGCGAAGGATACGCGGGCGCAGCGGTTCTTTCGGGCAGGGTCTATATAATTGATTATGACCGCGAAAATCGGCTGGACGCTATAAGGTGTCTTTCGCTCGACGACGGCAAGGACATCTGGCGATACACGTACCCTATAAAGGTGAAACGGAATCACGGCATGAGCAGGACGGTGCCGGCTGTGACCGATAAATATATCGTAACCATCGGGCCAAAATGCCACGTTACGTGCCTTGACCCTCTTACGGGTGAGCTTCTATGGTTTAAGGATATGGTAAGAGAGTATGGCACGAAAGTTCCGCCCTGGTATGCAGGGCAATGCCCCTTGATCGAGGACGGAAAGGTAATTCTTGCCCCAAGCGGTGATGTGCTTATGGCAGCTATTGACTGCGCAACCGGCGAAACCGTATGGCAGACACCTAACCCAAATAAATGGAAAATGTCGCACTCGTCGATAGTACCTATGAACTTTGACGGGCAAAAGATGTATCTCTATTGCGCGAGCGGTGCGGTAATCGCTGTCTCAGCAGAAGACGGCAGTGTATTGTGGGAGACTAAACAATGGAAGATCAAGATCGCCACGGTACCGTCGCCTCTTGTAGTAAGCGATGACAAGATATTCTTCTGCGGCGGATACAACTCCGGAAGCATGATGATGCAGCTAAAAAAAGAAAACGGTAAAATAATCCCCGTCGAACTTTTCAGACTTGAACCCGAAGTCTTCGGCTCTGCGCAGCACACACCCATACTTTTCAATAACCATATTTACGGTGTTCGTCCCGATGAACAACTGGTATGTCTTGATCTTGAAGGCAATACCAACTGGACCAGCACCAGCAGTAATAAATTCGGACTCGGACCATACATTATCGCAGGTGACGCAATCTATGTTCTGGACGATAATGGAACTTTAACACTTGTTAAGGCCTCGCCAGATTCTTACCAACAGTTGGCACAGGCAAATATCCTCAATGGACATGATGCATGGGCTCCGATGGCTATTGCGTCCGGCAGGCTATTATTACGAGACCTTACAGAAATGGCATGTATCGATGTAGGCACCCCTTAGAACTCTGGTATGTCCGACATTGCATCAGAGGCTTTGATTTGGTAGAATAGTACAAATATGTGAAAGTGCAATTTTTGGAAAGTTATTAGTATGAATAAAAGACATGCTTTTAAAAACTCATCCTTGTTGATCGCAACGATCATCGTTATCGCCATTATCGTCGCCATCTCTGCTGTTATCAATTTTGACGCAACCGGCAAAAAAGGGAACTTGCTCTCCGAAGAGTTTAACTACAACATCGAGAATCTCGGAAAATTTGACCCGGCCCTTATACACTACCTGGAAATATTACCGCCGATCGATACGGGCCTTAACGAAACATCTGCTATTGCTGTAGATGAGACAGGAAATATATATATTGCCGGCGATACTTCCATAACCGTCTTCGACCA
>JAGLHQ010000302.1 GCA_023143375.1 Planctomycetota bacterium | reverse complement strand
AGTCTCTTGGAGAGCCGGCTGTACTTACCTCTATAGCCGTGGATAAAAACAATGTATACGCCGCAGATGCCGGCAACCGCCTTGTTGTCCGATACGACAAAAACGGTAATATAATAAACCGCATCGGCAAAAAAGATCCTGATAGAAATATCGGCGGCTTTGTAATACCAAGCCCTTATTTTGATATTGCAGTTGCTGAAGACGGGTTGCTTAGGGTTGTGAACCCGGGCAAACACCGTATAGAGGCATACACTGCGAAAGGCGATCTGGAGTTTTCATGGGGAAAGCCATCGTCGAACATTGAAGGTTTTTGCGGATGCTGTAACCCGATAAATTTTGCGATACTGCCGGATGGAAGTTTTGTAACCTGCGAAAAGGGTCTTACAAGGATAAAGGTTTACGATCCGGACGGTTCTTTCACCGGCGTCGTCGCAGGACCTAAACAACTTACCGAAGGCCGATCCGCCAGCCTGTGCAACATTCCATCTCAATGCCAATCGGGTGGGTTTGATGTCGCCGCCGATAGCAAAGGCAAAGTGTACGTTCTCGATACCCTCAAGAATATCGTAAGGATTTTTGAAAAAAAATGAGTAAACCAGATACTAATAAAAGAAGAAATTTCATGCTGTCATCCCTTCGCTTTGCTGCAATGGGACTTTTCGGCTCGATGGTCTTTGGCACTGTAAGAAAAAACAAAAGACTCATTCGTGAAAACAAATGCGTCAATCGAGGTATCTGCGGCAATTGCCGGATATTCAGCGATTGTTCTCTCCCGCAGGCACTGTCTGCAAAGGATGTATTAGAAAAAACCTGAAATGCAAAATAACAAAAAAGAAACAATTAATAGAAGACGGTTCTTAAAAGAAACCTGCTTTGGTTCTTCGATCGCTGCTCTTGCGGGACTGGCTGCGGGGCTCTGGTCAAAAACATCCCCGGCAAAAACCGTCTGGCAGATCGACCCTGAAATATGCAGCTCCTGTGGGAACTGCGCTACTTACTGCGTTCTCGAAGAGTCCGCCGTAAAATGCGTCCACGCCTACGCCATGTGCGGATACTGTGACCTGTGTACCGGATATCTTCCGCCCGACCCCAAAGATATGGACACCGGCGCAGAAAACGAACTGTGCCCCACCGGCGCCATAATACGAACCTTTGTCGAAGATCCCTACTACGAATACACCATCGACGAAAAACTCTGCATAGGGTGCGCAAAGTGCGTAAAGGGTTGCGATGCATTTGGTAATGGCTCGCTGTTTATGCAGATTAGACATGACCGCTGCGTAAACTGTAACGAATGCTCCATCGCCGTGGCATGCCCCTCGCAAGCCTTTAAACGTGTCCCATTCGACAAGCCTTACATCTTAAAGGGAGCAAATAACACACCATGACGGCGCGTAATGTAAACATCCTTGTCATCGCTTTGCTTATGCTTTTTTGCTGTAGCGCCCTAGCCGTAGAAAATTTCCCTCCGCCTGACTTTGAAAGCGGCTACACGCTGCCTGATACCGAAGTACCTGAAGCCAAAAACATGCAACACGAATATATTGCGTTGGGAGTGCTATTTGTCGCGTTGTCAATATCGGCATACCTTTCCTTGAAAAATCGGAACCGAAAACTCATATTTTCATTGATGATATTTTCCATGCTGTATTTCGGTTTCTTTAGAAAAGGCTGTATCTGCCCAATCGGGTCAATAGGTAACGTTGCACTTTCGGCGTTTAGCAGCGATTACGCGATACCTTTGATCGCACTTGCTTTCTTCCTGCTTCCGCTTATCTTTACGGTCTTTTTCGGCAGGGTATTTTGTTCGGCGGTTTGTCCGTTAGGCGCTATCCAGGATCTGGTCCTGCTTAAACCAATCTCTGTTCCAAGTTGGCTGGAAAACTCGCTAAGAATTCTTGCTTACCTCTACCTTGGGCTTGCAGTTCTTTTCGCCGCTACCGGTGCTTCGTTTATTATCTGTCGTTATGATCCCTTCATCGCGATCTTTAGATTGGGCGGAAATTTAAACATTGTCATCCTTGGAGTATGCCTGCTTCTTATCGGCATCTTCATCGGACGCCCGTATTGCCGTTTTCTCTGTCCTTACTCTGTCATACTTCGTCAGTTCTCACGCATATCAAGAAAAAAAGTCTCTATCACTCCCGACGATTGCATCAAGTGCAAACTTTGTGAAGATGCCTGCCCATTTGGAGCGATAGACAAACCAACACAGCCATGGCCCGGTGGAAGCTACATAAAAGACAAAAAACTCCTTGCCATGCTTATTGTCCTTACACCTGTTATTATATTCATCTCGGGATGGCTTCTTTCTTCTGCATCTCCCCCTCTTAGCCGCTCTCACCCAACCGTAAGTCTCGCACAAAGGATATACCTCGAAGAAAACAAAACTTTTACCGATTCTACCGATGCCAGCGACGCTTTTAGAGCCACCGGAAAAACTATAAACACGCTCTATAGTGAAGCCTCCGCCGTCAAGGAACAATTCACTCTTGGCGGATGGTTCGTAGGAACATTCGTAGGATTTGTCATCGCGGCAAAACTCATCGGCAGCACTATCAGGTGGCGCAGAACTGAATACCTTGCAAACCCGGCAAGCTGTCTTGCATGCGGCAGATGCTTTAAGTACTGCCCAAAGGAACAGGTACGTTTAAAAAAGAAAAGCTCAGGAAATATTGATGACAAATGAAAAACAAAACAAACTAAGTCCGTGGCATCAAACTGCCGTTGCGATCACCCTGATCTCGGCGATTGTAGCATGCATCATCGTAATAGCGATCTCTATTAGCTATGTAAAGACAACCATCGTTCAGCCGGAACGCGAAGAGCAGCTCGTCCGTCTAAAACAAATAATCATAGACCAACCAAACAATCAGCAAGTCCTTGATTTCCTAAGAGAGCTTGATCTGGAATTCAGGAAACAAAGAACTGCCCGCATTGAATTCGCTAAAAAAGGAAATCTTCTTCTTATAATATCACTTATCGCTTTTGCTTTAAGCTTTAAATGGGCTTCTGCTTTCAAACAGCAACTTCCCAACCCATGCAAAGAAAGCAATGACCTTGCCGAGCAAATTATTAACGCATCATGGTCAAGACGCGCGATCTTGGCCGGTGTCATTCTACTTGCTTCCATCGCCATATACAACCTGACCCAGCCGGATATTGATTTCGACAAAGCATCTGTTTTAGCAAAAGCCGAAAATGAAAACAAACCTCCAATACCAGCATTTCCAACCTTTGAAGAATTTAATGACAACTGGCCGGCCTTTAGGGGGCCGCAGGGAAACGGGGTAAGCAAGCATGCAAACATCCCCACAGGTTTCAATGCAGAAACCAAAGAAGGTATGCTATGGCAAACAAATGTCCCCCTTCCCGGTTTCAATTCACCTATTGTATGGGGCGAGAAAGTATTCCTTTCCGGCGCAACCGAAACGCAAAGGCAAATATTCTGCTTTGACGTAAACAGCGGTGAACTTTTATGGACCGGCGACCTTTCAAGTTTACCAGGAGCAACTGAGCCGCCTGACGTGATGGAAGACACAGGATTTGCCGCATCATCTATGACCACCGACGGGATAAACGTTTACGCAATCTTTGCCAGCGGACATATCGGGGCGTTTAGCCTTGACGGAAAAAAAGTATGGGCACGATACCTCGGCATACCGGACAGTACCTACGGCTACGCATCGTCGCTAACGATGTATCAAAACCTTGTCATCGTTCAATACGATCAGGGCGAAACGGATGACGAACTGTCAAAAATGATCGCAATCAACGGGCAGACCGGCAAGACAGCGTGGGAGACCAAACGTTCTGTTGCAAACTCATGGCCCTCGCCGATTGTTGTAAAGACTGAAAGCAGCTTTCAGCTTATTACCGCTGCGGATCCGTGGGTAATATCTTATGACCCAGCCACAGGCAAACAACTCTGGCAAATTGACTGTTTGGGGACAGACTCGGCACCATCACCGATCTACGCCAACGGGCTTGCATTTGTCATAATGCCGTATTCCGAACTTATAGCTTTGGACACTAACGGACAAGGAGATGTTACAGAAACAGCAATTAAATGGGCAGCCGACGAAGGCATCCCAGATATTTGCAGCCCTGTATCTAACGACAGCGAAGTCTTTACCTTAACTACCGGAGGGACGCTAAGCTGCTTTAATTTTTCCGATGGGAAAAAGCTATGGGAAAAAGAATTTGACGGTGAATTCAACGCCTCACCAAGCATCGCGGCAGATAACCTTTTTCTGTTCAGCATCAAAGGGGACATGATCGTGGTTAAAGCGTCGCCTAAGTTCGAGGAAGTTCGGCGTTCAAAGATAAACGATAAAGTTTATGCTTCTCCCGCCTTCATGGACGGTAAAATATTTATAAGGTCAGTCGAAAATCTATACTGCATAGGAGCTGCAAACTGATGTGCGACATTGACCTGACATTCGTCGATAACTGCATAGACCGGATCGGCAAGACACCCGACAAGGTACTGCCTATCTTGCAAGCCGTCCAGCAGAACTATGGGTATCTTCCGCAGGAAGCGCTTGAGAAAGTTTGTGACATAACCGAGATAACACCTGCTTCGATCACCGGCATTTCAACCTTCTACGATCAGTTCCGACATCAGCCGGCCGGGAAACATATCATAAAGGTATGTGTGGGAACAGCCTGCCATGTAAAAGGAGCTAATCTTATCTATGAAGCCTTCCGACGATATCTTGGCATTGCAGATGACAATGACACAGATCCTCAAAAAATGTTTACTGTGGAGAAAGTAGCTTGTCTCGGCTGCTGCATGCTTGCACCGGCAGTACAAATTGACGACATAATTTTTGGGCATCTGAGCAACGAACATATCCCAATAGTAGTGAAAGATTTTCTCGAACAGGAAACGGCCCGACAACAGAAAGCAAGTACGCAGGACTATGCAGACGGTAAATATTTTGGCGAAATCCGAATATGTCTTGATTCGAGTTGTGTCGCAAGCGGCAGTGGTAAAGTGTATGAGGCACTAAAAACGGCTGTTGAACAATTAGGTATCAATGTTGTGGTCAAAAGCGTGGGCTGTCCCGGCATGTCATTCCTTGCGCCTATTGTGGAAGTGGTTTCGGCAAACGGGACCTCATTTCGCTATGCAAGGATCCGGCCTGAGAATGCCAGGGAGATTGTCCTGAGGCATTTTAAACCAAGGCAAATCGGGAGGAAAATCAAAAACACTGCTTCTTTTATGCTCGACAAAATACTTGCCGACAGAGTTGGGAAACCTGTAACGCGTTATTCGATAGATGTGCGAGACCGACCGGTGACACTATTTCTGGAAAAGCAAAAACATATCGCTACTGAACACTGCGGAAATATTAATCCTATTGACCTTGACGAATATCTAAACAACGATGGTTTCAAAGCCCTTGAGAAATGTGTCAAAGGAATGAGCAGCGATGACATCATAAGCCAGATTAAACTTAGCGGGCTTCGTGGAAGAGGCGGTGCAGGTTTCCAAACATCTCTCAAGTGGACTGACGTTGCCAATAACAACGCCGTTAAAAAATATATTGTATGTAACGGTGATGAAGGTGATCCCGGGGCTTTCATGGACCGGATGTTGATGGAATCTTATCCTTACCGGATCATTGAAGGATTTACCATAGCTGCATACGCAATCGGAGCCGAAGAAGGACACCTTTACATCAGAGCGGAATATCCTCTAGCCGTAAAACGGATCACCGAGGCAATAAATAAATGTCGGGATAAAGGATTCTTAGGCAAAAATATTTTGGGAAGTGATTTTTGTCTGGATATTAAGATCGTTGCCGGCGCCGGTGCATTTGTCTGCGGAGAAGAAACCGCACTTCTTGCAAGTATTGAGGGCAAACGAGGAATTCCCAGACTTCGCCCGCCTTATCCATCTGAAAGCGGTCTTTGGGGAAAACCCACACTTATTAATAACGTGGAAACCTATTCGCTGGTGCCGTGGATCATAAGAAACGGGGGCAAAAGTTTTAGTGCTCTTGGCTCTGCAAATAGTAAAGGTACCAAAGTTTTTGCTTTGGCAGGTAAAGTAAGTCGCGGAGGATTGATAGAGGTGCCTATGGGTATTACTATTCGTCAAATCGTTGAAGAGATCGGCGGCGGTATCGGCGGCGACCTTGCCTTTAAAGCCGTCCAGATCGGAGGGCCTTCCGGGGGATGTGTGCCGGCGAGTCTTTCTGATACGCCCGTTGACTACGAATCCTTAACGGCTGTTGGCGCCATCATAGGATCAGGCGGGCTTGTCGTACTCGACGAATCCGACTGCATGGTTGATATCGCAAGATACTTCCTGGAATTTACACAGTACCAGTCGTGCGGGAGATGTACGTTCTGCCGTATCGGAACCCGACGAATGCTCGACATTCTTGAAAGACTTTGTCAGGGCCAAGGCAAACCGGATGACATCGACAAACTCGAAGAACTCGCAATTATGATAAAACAAACCAGCCTGTGCGGGCTTGGAAAAACCGCACCAAACCCGGTACTTTCGACGATAGAATATTTTCGAGATGAATACCTGGCGCATATCGAGAAAAAGTGCCCCGCTGGAAAATGCACCGCACTTATAACATACTCTGTAACCGACGACTGCATTGGCTGTACCTTATGCGCTCAGCACTGCCCCGTTGATGCTATACCGATAAACCCGTACAGCAAACATGAGATCGACACCGAAAAATGTATCCGCTGCGATACCTGTCGAAAAATATGTCCAGAAAACGCTATCAAGGTTGAATAAATGATAACCCTAACTATAGACAACAAGACTGTACAGGTTCCCGAGGGATCGACGATACTCGATGCAGCAAACAAACTTGGCATTGAGATCCCCTCCATGTGCTTCTTAAAGGACTTTGCCCCCTCGACAAGCTGTATGGTTTGCGTTGTTAAGGTCAACGACTCTGACACGCTTATTCCGTCATGCGCGACATTGGCTGCCGAATCTATGAAAGTACAAAGCGATATCCCCCACGTCATAAAGGCCAGGAAAACCGCAATCGAATTACTATTAAGCGATCACGTTGGCGACTGCCTTGGCCCATGCCACGTAACATGCCCGGCGAAAATGAACATCCCTTTAATGATCCGCCAGATCGCTGAAGGAAAATTTACAGACGCTATAAAAACCGTGAAAAAAGATATTCCATTGCCGGCTGTGCTTGGACGAATATGCCCGGCTCCATGTGAAAAAGCCTGCCGGCGTTCAAAGGCAGATGGTCCGGTTTCGATATGTCTTTTAAAACGCTTCGTTGCTGACATTGACATTGAATCACCCGAATCTTACTTGCCGGAAATTGCTCCATCTTCCGGAAAACATATCGCTATCATCGGTGCAGGTCCTGCCGGGCTTTCCACAGCTTACTATCTTGCTCAAAAGGGACACAAGTGCACCGTCTTTGACGACCACGACAAAGCCGGCGGAATGCTTCGCTACGGAGTTGATCGGCAAAAGCTGCCGCACAAGGTTCTCGATGCTGAGATCGCCCTTACAATGAACTCAAACATAATATTTAAAAACAATACACGCATTGGCAGCGATATCTCAATTGAAGAGGTGAAAAAAGATTTCGATGCCATATTCATTGCAACCGGCACCCTTGATCAGGAACAGGCTGAACTTCTCGGCCTTAAGCTATCATCAAAAGGCACAGTAGAAATAAACTCAGAGACATATCAGACAGAAAACCCGAAAATTTTTGCAGGCGGAAATGCAATATCCAAAACACGCCTTGCGGTTCGCTCCGTCGCACACGGCAAAGAAGCCGCTAATTCTATTGACCTGTTCCTTTTAAATAAGTTAGAGCCGGGTGCTGTTGTAAGTGAATTTAACCATAGAATGAAAAGACTGCTTGAAGGCGAAATAGAAACATTTATGGCATCGGCCGACAAAACACAGCGAATAGAACCATCACAAGTTGAAGTCGGCTTTAACTCAAGCGAAGCCAAAAGTGATTCACACCGCTGTTTGCATTGTGACTGTAGAAAAGTTGATTCATGCAAGCTAAAAAATGCCGCGCAACAATTTCAGGCAAAGTCAAATCAATTTGACGCACCCCGAAAACATTTCATTCAATATTATAGTCACCCTGACATCATTTACGAACCCGGAAAATGCATCGATTGCGGCCTGTGCATACAAACTGCCCAAAAACAAAAAGAAGGACTGGGCCTTACCTTTATTGGCAGGGGCTTCGATGTAAAAGTTTCAGTGCCATTTGACAAATCCATTGAACAGGCCCTTAAAACGGCTGCTCTCTCCTGTGCCGCCAACTGCCCTACGGGGGCACTTGCTCCGAAACACAACGATAATTGATACTTGTTGACATTTGCCAATATTTGAATTATACTGTTTATGGTAGAATATCCACTAATTATTGGAGAAGTCTTATGAAAATGCGAGCAAACTTAACATTAACGATGTTGCTCCTGATCACAATTTCCGCTATTACCGCTTACGCAGCAGACTGGCCCAATTATAGAGGGCCTGACTACAATGGAATCTCTGAGGAAACCCCCTCGATCTCAACATGGACCGACGGCAAACCGAACATCCTTTGGAAAGCCTCAACCTCTAAGGGATATTCTTCTGTAACCGTAAGCAACGGAAAGCTATACACCTTGGGCAACAATGGCAAAAAAAGTATTGATGAATCCGAACACAAAGATATTGTTTATTGCCTTGATGCAGAAACCGGAAAAGAGATATGGACCTACGAATATCAATGCCCTCTCGCCCCTAAATCTTACCCGGGCGGAACAAGTTCTACCCCGACCGTTGCAACCGGCAAAGTTTACACGATAAGCAAAAACGGAAAAGCCTTTTGCCTCAATGCCAGAACAGGAGAACTGATCTGGTCAAAGGATTTCATAAAAGATTTCGGCATCAAACCTCCCACCTGGGGCTTTGCAGGTTCTGCTTTAATTTCCGGCGACCTCGTAATATACAACGCAGGGACATGGGGCATCGCACTAAACAAAAACCTCGGCAAAGTAGTCTGGCAAAACGGAACTGGTAAATCCGGCTACTCCACACCCGTACCATACACTGCTAACGGGAAAAAAACTGTTGCGATCTTTTCGCAGAATACCGCAGCAGCAGTTCTCGTCTCCTCAGGCGAGAAACTATGGACACTCAGTTGGCCCACAAAACACGATATTAACGCAGCCGACCCCATCATCTCCGGCAACAAGGTATTCATATCTTCAGGATACGAGCACGGCTGTGTGCTTCTCGAGATCAACAACAATAAGATCACAGAACTATGGAAAAACAAAAACCTCAGAAGCAAAATGAACGGCCCGGTCCTAAAAGACGGCTACCTCTACGGGATTGGCGAAACCAACAAGGTCAAGTGCATTGACTTTAATACCGGAGAGGTTAAATGGTCACAAAAAGGTTATGGCCTGGGATCCTTGATATTAGCAAACGATACTCTTATTATTGTTAGTGACAAAGGAAAACTTGCACTGGCAAAAGCGACGCCTGACAAATTTACAGAGATCGCCTCAGGTCAGATATTCTCCGGAAAGTGCTGGCAAACACCGATCATAGCAAACGGAAAAATATATGCCAGAAATTATGAAGGCGATGTGGTATGTGTTGATGCAAGCAAGAGTAAGGCAACCGCAACTGCCGTAAAAAAAAATTGGCCACAGTGGAAAGGGGCCAACCGTAACGGTATATCCAAAGAAACAGGACTTTTAAAATCATGGCCACAGGACGGACCTGAGCTTTTATGGTCTGCACAAGGCTTAGGCAAAGGTTTTTCAACCGTATCGATAGTCAATGGAACCGTCTATGTAACCGGCATGAAAGACAAGATCGAACACCTCTCTGCCTTTGACATCAAAGGGAACCTGAAATGGCAAAAACCTTATGGCAAAGGATGGACCAGGTCATTTCCAAGTGCAAGAAGCACTCCGACTTTTGACTCAGGAAATATCTATGTCATGACCACCTTAGGAGCCGTCGCCTGTCTCGACGCAAAAACCGGTGAAAACAAATGGTCCGTAAGTACCGAGGATAAATTCGATGCAAAACTCGGCAAATGGGGCGGTTCCGAATCGCTCCTTATCGAAGGCAGCAAGGTCATCTGTACGCCCGGCGGGGACAAAGCATCTCTGGTTGCACTCGACAAAAACAATGGAAACACCATCTGGACCACAAAAGAGCTTAGCGATAAAAATGGCTATTGCTCTCC
>JAGLHQ010000301.1 GCA_023143375.1 Planctomycetota bacterium | reverse complement strand
CTTCCATCCCCATAAACCTTGGCAGACCGGCACCTACGCCGATATAGACCGCGTCAAAACCGTCGTATTCCATAAGCTGCTCGATGGTCCTTGTTCTGCCTACGACGAAGTTGCAAACAATTTTCACGCCCATCTTCGTCAAAACGTCGATCTCTTCCTGTACGATCGCCTTGGGAAGTCTAAACTCCGGAATGCCGTAAACCATAACACCGCCCGGCTTGTGGAACGCCTCGAATACGGTCACGTCGTGGCCGGCTCTTCTAACGTCGGCGGCAACGACGATACCGCCCGGACCGGAACCGATCACCGCAACCTTTTTACCAGTCTCCGGTGCGACCTTTGGAGCCGATGCTTCGTTTCTACCGAGGTCCGCTACAAAACGCTCAAGCCGACCTACCGAAACAGCCTTTCCAACATCTTTAAACTTCTTACCAACGGTGCACGTCGCCTGGCACTGCACTTCCTGCGGGCAAACTCGTCCGCAGACCGCCGGCAACAGCGAGTTCTCTTTTATAATATCCAGTGCCTCTTTGTATTCACCGTCCGCGATAGCAGATACAAAATCGCTTATCCTGATCTTCACGGGACAGCCCTTCATACACGGAGCCGTCTTGCACTGCAAACAGCGCATCGCTTCAAGGCGGGCCTGCATCTCGGTGTACCCGGTAGCAACCTCGCTTACGTTACTTCTTCTTTCGACGCCGTCCTGAGCCGGCATATCTTGAACGGGTATTTCGTATCTGTCTTTAGGCTTAAGTTCGCCTGCATTTTGCTTTTCGATCAGTTCCTGCAATAGCTTTTCGTCTGCGGTCACAATAAAACTCCCAATATCTTTCTAATAATGCTCTGAAGCATTCTTTAAGGGTAGGTCTAACAATTGCTTTTGAGCGGCAAAATGAATTGCTAGAGGTTCCCGTTACTATCCAATCCGATCTTACACTTGTGTTCAATGTATTCTTCGTATGCCTGCTTTTCCTGTTTTTTATACGCGCCGAGTCTTTTCATCATCTGATCGAAGTTGACCTGATGCCCGTCAAACTCCGGCCCGTCCACACAGACAAACTTAGTCTGCCCGCCAACTTCGACACGACATCCGCCGCACATCCCCGTCCCGTCGATCATGATCGTGTTTAGCGAAACCAGCGTCTTAACCTCGAACGGACGCGTCGTCTCGCAGCAGAACTTCATCATTATCGCAGGACCGATCGCAACGACCAGATCGGGCTTATTCGTTTCGCATATCTCTTTCAGCGGCGCTGTCACAAGCGCCTTTCTCCCGCAAGAACCGTCATCGGAAACAACGATAAGCTCGTCGCTTACAGCCGTAAACGCATCTTCGAGAATCAGCAGTTCTTTGTTTCGTGCGCCGATTATGCTGATAACCTTATTGCCCGCTTCTTTCATAGCAGTCGCTATCGGAAGCAAAGGAGCATTGCCGATACCGCCGCCCACACAGACGACTGTTCCAACCTTTTCAACATGCGTCGGGTTGCCCAACGGCCCTGCGATATTTGCTATCGAGTCGCCGATATTGAGATCCGCCATTTCTGCGGTGGTTTTGCCGAGCCTTTGAAAAACAAGGCGGATAGTGCCTTTTTCGGTATCCACACCGGCGAGCGTAAGCGGGATACGCTCGCTGTACTCGTTCGTTATCCCGACGATCACAAACTGACCGGGCGCTCTTGCCTCGGCGATCAGCGGAGCCTCAATATCCATTTGAAATACATTTTCAGATAGTTGCTCTTTCGATATTATTTTGTACGCCACTTTGTCCTCGCAATGTCAAAATCATATAAACCGCACGGCACATTAGTTACAAGCATGTAATTATAGTCACAAAGCCGCCTTTTAGCAATACCATTATTTTGTCGATCATCGGCAGCATCCCCGTAACCGTTCCATACGCCCTTGGCCAAATTGTAATCATTCACCGTTTTTTCCTGTCAATCTTCCTAAAATCTCTTTTTTGACAGGATTACAGGATGACCATAATTCTTTCTAAGAATTTAGCCGGGTGAAGAAAATTCGCTAAAAAACGAACACCCAATATCCAAAAAATGCGGACACATCAGGCGTATCTGATAGCGTCACACAGCTAAAGTGTCACAATCCTTTCACTTTTCGCTTTTTCATCCTCTATAAAGGGCTATCAAAGGTGTATGGTCTCAATATTTAAGCCAACATCCGCCAATTCTATTAACATGAATTTTTATTATCTGTATTTTATCCTGTTATCCTGTCAAATATTCCAGTGAGTGGTTAAGCCAAATTTTGTTTTTTTCCGCTTTATCCTTGATAATACCGCAATTCTGTATATAATCGGCTATCCTTAAGGCGGCGTGGCCAAGTGGACTAAGGCACTGGTTTGCAAAACCATGACTCGTGGGTTCGAATCCCACCGCCGCCTTTAACTTTTTTACCCCTCCCACGCCTTGTCGTTCCAAACTTGATTTGGAATCCATTATTGCAATCTAAGCTTGCCCCACGAAACAAACAAACCCCGTCATCCTGAGCGAGCGCAGCGAGTCGAACGGACCCGCAGATCAGCGTCACCGAAGGTGACATTCCATATTGGTTAGCCCCGACAACTTGTTGCCGGGGTTCAATAATCATTAATAAACAATAAATAGAAAATCGAACGGACCTGTTTAAAAAGAAAAAATCCCATTTCGCTTGATGCCATCAAAAGCCCCGAAGGGCCGACAGAATATTGGCCCCAGGCACTGTCGGGAGTTCTTATACAAGCAAAACTTCTCCGGGTGGCAGCCTTTTGCAAAGCAAAGGGATGGGCGTCCGGGTGGCACGGCCAAACTCGTTTGGCCGTATTGTAACGCTAACAAATTGCCTGTCGCGTCATAGTGAAACGAAGACGGGTCATCCCCTAAAATAGTGCCCGCAAAGCGGGCCTCCAAATCAGTTAGCCCCGACAACTTGTTGCCGGGGTTCAATAATCATTCGTAATTAATAAATATAAAATTAACGAAGGACCTATTTAATAAGAATAATTCCAATAGCCCCGAAGGGCCGAAAGAACGCATAGCCGGGGGTGTGAGCCCCCGGAAAACGGGATTATCATATAATACCCAGCCCCGGAGGGGCGAAAGAACACCTTTTTTACAGGGCAAATCCGGTTCCTTAATTTCCCGGACACCTTTAATTTATCCCCTTTTTATTTGACACGATTATTATTACCCACTATCATTATCTATAATGAAAATGCTAATGGTAGCTGATTAAAAGCGAAGAAAGTTAGTTTCTAAAATGTATCAAAAAACTCAGGGAGTTAAAACTGATAAACCTTTTTCATTTCCTACTAGGGGTGTCATTCAAGAACCACAGCTAGGCATTCTAACCGAAGCCTACGCTATAGGTGAAAGTGAATATTTTCTTTTAAAACAATGGAATTGGGCTGATTGGCTTTATCTAATAGCATGTGCAAGTCTTGGTATATGCTTGGAGCAATTATATAAGTTTGTTATTTTTATGTGGAAGGCTTATACCGGAAATCCAGAAGAAATACAGCAACTGGTAGAAGGTCAAGATTATAACGGTGATAAATCGTTACTGATATGGGCTGGTATCATTTCTGGTGCTCTTTTTATAATTAATAGATTTATACCCACAAAGAAAAAAAAGTTGCTCAAAGAAATCAGTAGCGTTTTACATAATAACCGAAGTGTCATTGCGACTAAAAAAAAGGGAAAAAACTGTGAATAATATCATAGATTTACCAGAGCAGTTTTCTGCGTTTGAAGAATTGATCTTTTGTAGCAACCATCTTCAAAAATGTAGCATACCCGTAGTGATTGACGACAAGCCAATCTTTCTTGTTGGTAAGGGTGAAGAACGTCCTCAAATCTGGCTATGGGGTATTAAAGATCGAGACACGAAAGAATTGGTTCAGATAGTGTCTTCTAATTCTGTTGAAATTTCAACCGGACCAATTACAGTCGAGATGGGAAACAATGTTACTTGCATAAAATTGAATGACTTAATAATCATTGAAGCAGTAAAGCTTTCGGATGAAAAGGCAATAATCAAACAGATAGATTTGCGAACTATTGGATTCAATATTATTGGCAACGCAAACACCCTTAGTATTGGCACAAATGTTATTGAGGGAAACGTAATGGTAGGTGGACAAGCATTTGTTGCTCTTGGGAAGAATTAAAGGGCGCACTTAAATAGACCGGGTCTGCTCTGTAGAAAACCTCTTTTACAAGTTGAATAATTGATCTTGGCGAATTGTTAATACTCGCAGACTACTGGCTCCAATAAACTCCCCCGCGCAGCGGCTCCACAGCTAATATCTAAAACCTAATACCTCAGATGCAAAGCATCTGCCCCCTGCGTCCCAGCGCCCCTGCGGGATAATTAGTGTCCATTAGTGAAGATATGAAGAGAGGG
>JAGLHQ010000300.1 GCA_023143375.1 Planctomycetota bacterium | reverse complement strand
TAAAAACGATGACCAAAAAACGCAATTATGAACAAAAAAACACAAATATGCGCAAAAACGAACATGAAATGGTACAATTTGGAGGGTTGAAATTGGTACAAAAAAGGTTTTTTATGGAAAACAAACCCAATTTAATAATCACAAAATCGCCATAAGCCAAGCAATGGTAATGGATTAAGGAGATAGCCGAAAAACGGCAAAAAAAACAAACCCAATTTTGCGCATAAAAGGATAACCAAAAACAACAGCAAGTAAAATTAAATATGAAAGCTTATAAACACCGCCGACCAAGCCGGCCTCCACGCCATTAGTCCTTATCCTATGGATCAGCCTAATGGCCCAGCGAAGCGACCCCGAAGGGGCAGCTTGAGTTTCCGGGATAAATCTGATATTCTATCTGAAAACAGAGACTTTAAGGATAAAATTGATGTCAGCAGGAAAGGTTTTCGATCACAGCCGTTTGGCAGTGGGGCTTGGTGAGATACTTTGGGACATGCTTCCGGGCGGTAAACGGCTGGGCGGTGCGCCCGCGAACTTCGCCTATCATTGTCATGCCCTGGGCGCAGAGGCCAAGGTCCTAAGCGCCATCGGCGATGACGAGCTTGGCACCGAGGTCATTGACCAATTGAACGCTAAGGGGATCGACGTAGATCACATCGGGACCAATGCTCATCCGACAGGAGCGGTAGAGGTATCGGTCAGCGCAAGCGGTAACGCGTGCTACACTTTCACGGAAAACGCCGCATGGGATCATATCGAACTGTCCGAAAGAGCCGAAGAGCTGGCGCGAAAATGCGATGCGGTATGCTTTGGTTCGCTGGCCCAGAGAGGCCCTGTATCGCGTAAGAGCATTGAGGGGTTTCTTTCAAAAACCAGGGCCGATTGCCTGCGCGTGTTCGACATTAATTTACGGCAGAATTATTATTCAAAAGATATTATCAAAAGCTCGCTTCGGATGGCCAATGTCTTTAAGCTCAGTGACGATGAGCTTGAGGTATTGC
>JAGLHQ010000030.1 GCA_023143375.1 Planctomycetota bacterium | reverse complement strand
GACCAAAAAACGCAAAAAAACACAAATAAACACAAAAACGAACACAAAATGGGACACAAATTTATTACAGAAATGCACATAACAAGCAAACGAATCAGCGGGTTATCTGCCTGAAGGCAGCGCAATTATGAACACAAAAAGGTAAATTATGGAAAACAAACCCAATTTAATAATCACAAAATCGCCATAAGCCAAGCAATGGTAATGAATTAAGGAGATAGCCGAAAAACGGCAAAAAAAACAAACCCAATTACGAACATGAATATAGGTGACAAATTTATTGCAGAAATGCACAAAACAAACTGATGAGTCAGCGGATTATCTGCCTGTTAGGCAGCCCAATTTCAAAAACGCAAAACGACATTTTTGAACATAAAAATGTCGTCCTGAGCGGAGCCGAAGTATCTGCTGATTAGCCCGCAAAGCGGACTCCACGCAGTTAACGAAAGGAGGACCAAAAAGTATCGTAAGCAAAATCGAAGATCCGCCTTTGGAGGACTAAATAAGCAAAATCTGGGATCTCATTATGTCAACAAAAAAAAGACAATGGGGTTTAAGCCATTGCCTTTCGTAATTTCTATATTGTAAACACCAAACCTTACTCTGCTGCAGGTGCCTCGGTTTCAGCGGCTTTTGCTGCCTTGGCGGCCTCTTCGGCAGCTTTTTTAGCTTCCTCGACAGCGAGTTTATCGGCTTCTGCCTTCTTAACGGCTGCGACGCGGTCGGCCTCTGCAAAGAGCTTGCCTTTCTTCTTGGCCTGGGCCTTGGCCCGTGCTCGGCGAACCCGCTTTTCTTCGAGATATTTTGTCATAAGTCCTCGTTTGGCAAGGATCTCAGCGACGGTTTCCGAAGGAACAGCACCTTTATCGAGCCATACTTTGACCTTTTCAAGGTCGATGACGACCTGCTTGTCGGCGTCTTTTTCCAGCGGATCGTAGTGACCCAGCTTTTCAAGGATCTTGCCGTCACGCGGGGTTCTGCCGTCAACGGCGTTAATTCTAAAGAACGGCCTGTGCCGTCTTCCGATTCTTGTCATTCTGATTTTTACTGCCATTTTTCCAAACCTTTCTCACATATATGATTAATTTTCGCGAGTGCCCTATGCAGCCGCAAAACAAGTTACAATATAAAACCGGCATCGCCGCAGGCGAATACCACAATTCGTAATTACTTCTTAGTCTCTATTATATAACCATTTACGAAAATTGCAAACATTCCCGTATCAATTTTCGCATCAAGAGCGATTTTTTTTACCTGTTCATCGGACAAATTGCAAGCATTTTCTTTCTCATCGCCCGTCATTATCGCAACCGCACGCGTCAGATGCTCGTATTCTTCGGCTGTTGGTGCTGCGAGCATTGCAAGCTCAGATGTCCCTTTTATGTCCGCAAACTGGGTTCTGACCTGTTTTCCGTAGCTGTCCCCGACAAAATTGCCGAGTTTTGCCAGGTAATCATCGATAGTGAGCTTTACTTTCGACGTTTTTTGCCTCCTTTTCGTCTGGAAGCGGTTTTTCGCTTGGATCGTTGCTTTATTTTTCTTTGCCCCATCTGGCTGAACATGTCCGTTTTTCCGCTCAGCATGGCTTTTAGTCCGCCGCCTGCGCCGCCGGATATGCTTTTCATCATGTCTCGGCTGCGTTTGAATGTCTTGATCAGACCAGCGACATCCGTCAGATCGCGCCCGCAACCTGCGGCGATTCGCCTGCGACGTGAAGCGTCGATCAGTTCCGGGTCCTGGCGTTCTGCGGTCGTCATTGAGTGAACAATCCCCGCCATCTTATCGACCTCGCCGTCGTCAACATCCATGTTGCCAAGCTTGCTTCCCATGCCGGGCATCAGCTTTAGCATACTGCTCATGCCGCCCATCTTCTTTAGCGTCTTCATCTGTTTTAGGAAATCGTCGAAACCGAATGTCCCCTTAGCCATCTTGGCTTGCAACTTTTCCGATTCTTCTTCATCGAAGTGTTCCTGCGCCTTTTCAACCAGCGAAACGACGTCGCCCATTCCGAGTATTCTGCTTGCCATCCGATCCGGATGGAACTCTTCTATCTTGTCCAGTTTTTCGCCGACACCGATGAACTTGATCGGCTTGCCGGTTACCGCTTTTACGCTAAGGGCCGCTCCGCCTCGTGCGTCACCGTCGAGTTTGGTAAGTATCACCCCGTCAAGCTCTAGTGTATTGTTAAACTCCGCTGCCGAGTTAACCGCGTCCTGACCTGTCATCGAGTCGCAAACCAGATATATCTGGTGCGGCGTAACAGCCTTGGCGACGTTGGAGACCTCTGCCATCATCTCCTGATCTATATGCAGCCGGCCCGCAGTATCTAAAATGACAACATCACAGCCGATCTTCCTTGCGTGCTTTACACCGTTTTTCGCAACTTTGACCGCGTCTTTGATACGTTCGGTATAGACGGGGACGCCAACCTGTTCGCCCAGTGTTTCGAGCTGATCGATCGCAGCGGGCCTTTGCAGGTCGTCTGCGAGCATCATCGGCTTTTTGCCCTTGGCGATGAGGTACTTTGCAAGCTTGGCAGCCGTCGTCGTTTTACCGCAACCTTGCAAGCCCGCCAGCATGATAACCGTTGGTCCGGGCGAAACGAAATATATCTTGCTGTCAACCGGGCCCATCAGCTTGGTAAGCTCGTCGTTGACGATCTTGACCATGACCTGGCTTGGATGCAGGCTGTTTATAACCTCGGCGCCCATGGCAGCTTCTTTTACATCTTTGCAAAACTGCTTGGTGACTTTGTAGTTAACGTCCGCTTCGAGCAGGGCCTTGCGAACCTCACGCATAGCGTCAGAAACGTTGGATTCGGTGATGCGCCCGCGTCCCGCAAGCGATTTAAAAACCGAATTAAATTTGTTAGTTAAAGCATCAAACAACGCTAAGCTCCTTTATAAAAACAGCTTTAAGCTGTTTTTATAAAAATTATTAATTTATAATGTTCAATGTTCAATTATTGAAACGGCCTCTGGCCGAGACTATTTAATACTGGCTCAAGCCCGTTTCTGATAACGATAAGTCGGAGATTATAGCCTAAATCAACCCCAAATTGCAAGCGCAAAAAAACAATGACCAAACAAAGGCAACCGCCGTGCCGTAACTATTGGGCCGGGTCTCTTTAAGTTAAAATACAGCGGCGTAAGATAAAAAGGACAAGGATCATAACCGGACATTCCATCCTACAGATTCAATTTAGATTGCAAACCATCTAATATCCTCGTTTGACGCAAAATGGTAACATTTTTGCGCAACATACAAGCTGGAGTATTGTAACAGGGAAGGCATTAATATAAGTAAATATTCAATCTTGATAGCTCAAGATGAACTTGATAAGATTATTGGCCTCGAGAAAATTGAATATTATTTTGAACGGACATGATGCGACCTAAGGTTTTATTGTTTTTTGAATATGGCACGCTCAATGGCGGCGAGTTTTCTTTGCTTGCAATGTTGAAAGTGCTGGGCCAAACGGAGTTTGAGTTTGTGGCTTCTGCTCCTGCCGAGGGTATGTTGACCGAACGTCTGGAGCGATGCGGTATCGAGGTACTGCCACTAACGTTAAAGGGCGCAGACCGGCAAAAGCTGCCTATCGACCAGATCAATATTCACCTGGCCGAACTTGTCAGGCGAGTGCGTCCGGATTTAGTTCATTCGAACAGCCTTGCTATGGGACGTATGGTTGGTAGGATTGCGTCGCAGTTGCCAGTTCGGTGCACTTGTCATCTGCGTGATATTATCAAGCTGAACAAGACGGTTGTATCGGATTTGAATCGCAACGCTGGTTTGATCGCCGTTTCGAATGCGACGAAGCAATTTCATGTCGAACAGGGCATGTCGTCTGACAAAATACAGGTGATCTATAATGGTGTGGACACTGATATGTTTTGCCCTGCACCAGTTGTTGGAACGCTTAAGCGGGAACTTGGTCTAAGCGACAGCGCAGTTTTGATTGCTAACATCGGACAGATATGTTTACGTAAAGGGCAAACCTTATTGGCCCGTGCAGCGGTGGGACTGGCTGAGGAATTCCCTGAGTTGAACACGGTGTTTATAGGCGAACGTCACTCTCAAAAAGCCGAGAGCATTGCGTACGAAAAAGCAATCGGGGACATTTTTCGTCAGGCCGGCGTTGAAGATCGTTTGTTCTGTCCGGGGTTTCGCCATGATATTCCAGCGATATTAAATGAAGCGGATATTTTGGTTCATGCGGCGCATCAAGAACCGCTTGGGCGTGTATTGCTGGAGGCGGCATCGTGCGGTCAGGCGATCGTTGCCACTGAAGTGGGAGGCACAGCGGAAATTTTGACAGACCATGTCTCAGCCTTACTGGTTGTACCCGATGACGCGGAAGCACTGGCTGTGGCGATCCGAAGGATGCTGATAGACCGCAAATTGCGAATGCGGTTGGGACAAAATGCGAGAATGGCCGCTATTGAAAAGTTTTCACTTACGGCAGCTACCGCAAGCGTCGGGGCGTTCTTGAACTCCTTTCTGTGACGGTGAAGGGACTTGAACCCTCAACCTTCGGATTACTTGTCTAATACTCGGTTTTATACCACGTGAAAGAGAAACCTTTCAGGATCACCCAAGTTTTTTTTGAAACTTATCTTCGATAGACAAAACGTTTATGTTCTGGTAATGTATCTCAATGATTTGCATTATTTACTACAGGAGCGAAAATGAGTAAGGCAAAAATAATCTGCACGCTTGGACCGTCCAGTAAAGATGAATCTGTTTTAGAAAAGCTTATTGCCTTTGAGATGGACATTGCCAGACTTAATTTCTCGCATGGCGACCACAACAGCCATAAAGAATACCTCGATAATGTCAGACATTTAAACAGCACTCTTGGAACAGCGGTTAAGATACTACAGGACCTAGAAGGTTACAGAGTAAGGGTTGGCTTGTTCACTGGCCAACTGCAAGAAATCACACTTACCAAGGGCACTACGGTTACTCTGATCAACATACTTGAGACCGATCGGAGAAATGTTATTCCATTCGATTATGACGGCTCTTTTAGTGACATGAAACCAGGCTGTGATATTTTTATAGATGACGGCAATATTGCCCTGAAGGTTATAAGCGTCGGCGAAGAGGGTGTCAAGGCTGAGGTTATTGTTGGCGGGGTCTTGAAGGAAAATAAGGGCATTAATATTCCCGATGTTGATCTGAAATTTGAAGGTTTAACCGATAAAGATAAAGATGACTTGCTGTTCGGGATAGAAAACAAGGTTGATCTTATAGCACAGTCGTTCGTTCAAACCAGTGAAGATATTCTCGGCGTCAGGGAGTTTATCAACAGCCATGATTTTGATTGCCCTTTGATCGCCAAGATAGAGAACCGCAGAGGGATCGACAATATCGATGAGATACTCGAAGTTTCTGATGGAATAATGATCGCCCGTGGTGACATGGGTGTTTCATTGCCGATATACGAAGTTCCTATGGTGCAAAAAATGATCATCAAAAAGTGCATCGATCATCGATGTTTCGTTGTCACCGCTACGCAGATGCTGGAGAGCATGACCGAGCACAGTCGTCCCACACGTGCAGAGGTAAGCGACGTGGCTAATGCGATAATAGATGGCTCGGACTATGTAATGCTGTCAGGAGAGACCGCAGCAGGCAAATACCCTATTGAAACAGTACAGATGATGAGAAATATAATCGATTTCACCGAAAGATCCCTAGCATTGTAACAATAATGTCCGGCGGACATTATTGTTACAATGGGCAATTTAGTTGTCATTTGAACTTTCTTGGTCTTCCTCTGCTCCTTAATGTTGACTGCAAATTTAATTGTTCTGCGATTTCTGCTGTCCATTCCTTTTGGCCGTAGGGGGAACCCTTATTGATGCAGTTTGCCAGTTCGTCGGCGTGGTCCTGTTCGAAAGGTTGGTTTACTAACTGCGACCAGTTTTGTGAAAGCGGGACTGGGCCGGGATCAAGCTTAAACGGTTTGGCAGTGCCTGCGCCAATTCTATGTATAAAGCTCGACCATTGCCAATCAGCCGCATTATCAACCAGGCCGGCGCGAATCGGGTTGGCTTCGATGTACTGCATGGCTTTTAGATATCGCCAGTTGCTTTGGATGGGAAAGCTTTTGTAGGGACCCTGATAGACGTGGCCTATGCCGACAGTGCCGTGGGAAGCGTGCCATCGCTGGGTATGGGTGAGGGTTATCCAACGCATGAAATTTACCATTGTGTCATCATCGAGGGGCCAGAGAAGCAGGTGCCAGTGGTTTGACATTATGCAGTAGCCGCAAAGCCGCATGCCGAATCGGGCTATGCCTTCGGCGAGGATGTTTTCAAAGGCAATGAAATCGAGGTCCCTTTTGAATATTCTGAGTCGGCCGTTGGCGCGGTTGAGGACATGGTAGGCAATTCCCCCTTTTGTTATCCGTTTTACCCTTGGCATAAACACATTGTAATCGTAAGTCTGTGAAAGTCAACAAACAAGATCCATGGATAATGCCGTTGCTAAACCGCCTATTATAACAATAAGGTCCGGCGGACCTTATTGTTATAATAGGCAAAATCGTGCTAGATACCTTCAATTGCGCCTAATCCAAGCAAGTTGCAATTCCTGCCGGTAACGGTATAATATCGGCATGGCGAAAAAGAAAATGCAATGCGAAATAAAGAGCTTCGGCATCTACACGCGCTTTGACAAAAAAAGCAAGACGCTGCCAAGGTTCCTGGAAAGAACAACGACCATCCCGTGCAAACTCGACATCGAGTTCGGCTATGTCTTACACATCAAAAAGGGCAAGGGGCAAAAACTGGACTTCGTCATCGACCACCCCCCATTTAAAGACGAGTCCGGCAAGATATCGCCCCCATTCGACGGCGAGATGTACATAGACTCAAACGACTACAAATTTTTCCTGGGAGACACCATCTGGCCGCCGATAGAAGACAAAACGGGCGAATGGACGCTTACAACAAAATGTCAGGGCAAACTATTAGCCCAAAAAACCCTGACAATCGTTAAAGAAGAAACATAACTCTAAAAATTATGAATGTTCAATTACGAATTACGAATTGCTGGATAAATGTTGTAGAACAATTTTATTTAGGTACAATGTCGGCACATGAAAAAATAGATTGCATTGTTTAATGGAGCAAAATGCAAATAAGAAAATATATCATAGAGTTTCTTGATGAAGTGGCATCAGGTGACGTTGAGATATATAACGAATTCAGCTTGCAACATGAGCTGGGATTATTTCTCAGAAATAGATTGAAGCCGCTAAGGGTTCAGTTTGAGCGCAATGTAGGCTATTTTGGATTCCAAAAACATGTGTTCACGAAAAAAGAAATTGACCTGTCAGTTTTTTCACTCGATTCTGACACCTTGGAGTGCATTGTAGAACTAAAGTACCCTCGAAACGGCCAAGTACCAGAGCAGATGTTCAGCGTCTGTAAAGACATTCAATTCTGCGAACAGTTGTGTTACGCAGGATTCAAAAATGCTTTTGTTCTTTTCCTGGCGGAAGACAAGGATTTCTACAGCGGCAAAGACATTGGGATATATTCTTTTTTCAGGGCCAAGAAAGCGATAACGGGAAAAATACAAAAACCTACAGGAGCAAAAGACAAGGAAGTTATTATCGCCGGAAGCTACCAAGCTAACTGGAAAACAATAAGTGGAAATTTAAAATATTTATTAATAGAAATCGACATATAACGAGTCGCGAATATGAAAGAAAATATTGTACAGGCTAAGAGCTATGCGTTTGCTTTGCGAATTGTGAATCTTTATAAGTTCTTGGTACAGGAAAAAAAAGAATACGTGCTGTCAAAGCAAGTGTTGCGATGCGGAACCTCTGTTGGGGCTAATGTTGAAGAAGCTATCGGCGGGCAATCTGATAAAGATTTTCTGTCCAAAATGAGCATTGCGTACAAAGAATGCAGGGAAACCCACTATTGGATAAGACTCCTGCATGACAGCGGTTTTATTTCGGAGAGCGAAAAAACATCGTTAGTAAACGATTGCGAAGAACTATTAAAAATAATCGGCAAGATCCAAAGTACAATGAAAGCCAAAATTCGTAATTCGTAATTCGTGTCTATCAGTGTCCATTCGTGGTTCAAACTAAAACAGCATCGCCAACGGCGATTCCATGATTCGTAATTCGTAATTGAACATTCGTAATTACAAAGCTGCGTTTTGTTTGTCCTTGCATTTTAGCTGTAGGATATAGGCAACGATATCGGCACGTGTTATAATTCCGACGAGTTTGCCCTTTGATGTGATCGGAACACGTCTGAAATTGTTCTCGATCAAAACGTCGCAGATGTCGAACAGGTCGTCATCCTCATCGAAACTGACAACCTTCTGCGTCATAAAATCGTTAACCGTCGCAACGCTGCCCTTAAGTTCGTCTACCAGCATCAAGCTATCCAGATCGTTTAGCAAATGCAGAACGTCTTTTTCAGAGACAACGCCGACCAGCGCCATGTCATCATTGACAACTGGCAGGCCGGTAATCTTGTTTTTGCTGATAAGCTCGATCGCATCGTATATCGGTGTTTCTTTTTTGACCGTGATCAGATTGGTCTTCATTATTGTTTTTGCTTCTAACATATTACATTCCTCCGGCGGCAGCGCCCTGCGGCGTATCGCTTTTTTTAAGCCTCAGGATATAATTGATAATGTCCGCCCTGCTAATGATGCCGACGACTTTGCCGTTATCGAGAATGGGCACGCGCCTAAACGGGCTCCTGATAAAGCAGTTGCACACCTCAAGAACGCTGTCGTCATGATTGAAGGTGGTAACGACCCTGGTCATAAAGTCCTCGACGCGACCGTCTCTTTCGTCCACGTCGTAAAGCTCCTTGAGCATATCCTTTTCCGATATAACGCCAACCATCGCCCCGCCGTCATCGACAACCGGCAGGCCCGTTATCTCGTGCTCGACCAACATCTGTATCGCATCATAAAGCGGTGCGTTTCGATTAACGGTCAGGACATCTTCTGTCATTATGTCTTTTGCTTTGAGCATATCTCAAACTCCTGTTTAAACCACAAATAAGCGTAAACTCAGGTCTAAGTAGTTATCGGCAATCAAAGGGACGACCTGAATTAAAAGAAAAAAATTCCCAAAGCATTGTTTTTAAACAGTTCTTGCTACTTTAACTCATCTATTTATAATATAATTGTCAATTAACCAACAATATTATCGGAGCTAATAATGAGCCATCTTTTCATAAACGAGGTGAAACCCGGACAACAGATAAACCAGACCTACATGGTCACCCAGCCGATACTCAGAAACACCACACGCGGCGATCTCTATATCGCGATGTACCTGTCCGACAAAACGGGCAAAGCCAACGGCCGAATGTGGCAGGCATCGGAGGAACTGTACGCCTCACTGCCGTCGGAAGGCTTCGTCCAGATACGCGGAAAATCAGAGCTGTACCAAAACGCACTGCAGATAATCATCAATGACGTAAAAGTCGTCCCCGCAGAAAGCGTTGACCTGTCGGACTATATGCCCCAAACCGAAAAAGATATCCCCAAGATGTTCGCCGAAGTTAAAAAGGTCGTCGCAAAGATAAAGAATCCTGCGCTAAAAGCGCTTACCGATGAGTTCCTCGCTGACGGCGAATTGATGGACCAGTTTTGCACAGCGCCTGCGGCGATGATGATGCACCACAATTATCTCGGCGGATTGCTCGAACATACACACGATATGCTGATGGTCGCAGAAAAAATTCTACCGCAATACCCAAAGGTCCAGGCAGACCTGGTCATCGCAGGGATATTTCTGCACGACATGGCCAAGACCAAAGAGCTTTCCTACAAGATCGCATTCGCATACACCGATCCGGGACAACTGCTGGGACACATAATACTCGGTACGGAAATGATAAACGACAAGGCAAGCGAGCTCGAGCACAAGGGTATAAGTTTCGACCAGAAGCTGCTCGACTGTTTGCTGCACATCGTCGTAAGCCACCACGGCCAGTACGAGTTCGGCTCACCAAAACTCCCGGCAACCCCCGAGGCATTTATGGTAAGCTACCTTGACAACCTCGACGCAAAGATGAACCAGACAAACAGCCTGATAGAAAACGACCCCGGAGACACCAACTGGACAGCATACCAGCGATCGCTCGAAACAAAACTATACAGACACAGACCCCTACAGCAATAAAGCCAAATAGGAAAATATGGAATTTAATAACACCGTTATTGATATCAACTCATGGCACGCAGACGAAACCTATGACGGCGTGTACAATAAAGGTGCCAGAGTCAAGAGTCATTACTTTTCTCCAAAAGACCCTCTGATCAATTGTATTAAGCCAGGCCATCGATACCTTTTTAAACTGTCTAAAAAATGGTGCCCATGGCAGTTCTGGATGGAAATAATCGCTTACAGGCTTGGCTGTTTGATGGACGTGAAAGTCCCTCCAGCCCACATAGGTTTCAGCAGAGAAATTGACAAAGAGATTTATGGCGCACTGATTGAATGGTTTTACACAGAACCAGAGCAATATGTTGATGGCAGCCTAATAATGAAAGAAATAATAGAAGATTATGACGATGAAAAAGGCAAGCAGCATAATCTAACTAGCATTCTAAGTAACTTTGACAACAACGAGCTCTTAATCAAAAATTGGGCTAAAATTCTGACCTTCGATTCCGTTATTGGAAACACAGATCGACATCAGGACAACTGGGGGTTCATACTTCGTAAAGTGCAGGGCCAAGAAGAACGCAGGGCCATTTTCTCGCCCGCCTTTGACAACGGAACAGCTTTAGCGTATGGAACATTGGAAGAAAAATTCTACCTCTTCGATGACGAAAACTACGTGAAAACATATCTTAAAAGGCCAAGAAGGGCTAAGCACCACATGAAGTGGTCGTTGGATGACGATAGACATCTGAATTTCTTTGATTTTATGGCAAAGTTTGTCGAACAATTTCCCCAAACTGGCGATATCATATCTAATCTTTTAAGGTTTACTCGGCATGAAGCCGAAATTATACTAGAGGATTTAGTTGACAGTGTTGACGATAGTCGGTATTGTCTGACACTCGAAAGGCTCAACTTCACCCTTGATCTGGTAATGAAGCGAAAAGAAATCCTGAAGTCTACCCTGAAATTATAATGAATTACATTGAACACATAATTGAACCTCAAAAGCTGCTGCTTACGTGGCAGCCGTCGCGCATTGAGAATGATAGAACGCGAAGGATTGTCGCCGAGTTAGCGCGCAATGGTAACAGTGCCGATTTGGTATATCTTCGAGAAACACCAGAATTTAAGGATGCCAAGAAGCTAGGTTTTGAGGGATATCGTGGTTTTTCAACTGAACAGGGTTCACATAGTAATGTTTTGGCAACTTTTATGAGGCGGCTGCCTTCTAGGAAAAGGGAAGATTTTAACAAGTTTCTAAATGCCATTCGCATTAAGCCCGAGTCAGAAATCTCTGACTTTGCACTACTAGGTTACTCTGGAGCAAGGTTACCGGACGATGACTTTACGGTTATCAATTCATTTTCCGATGTAGAACCGCCTTTTGAGTTGTTGGCAACCGTTGAGGGCTATCGTTATCATCAGGACAAGATTCCTCTGTCATCCCTTGAAGAAGGAATGCCCGCTCTATTTCAATATGAACCTGATAACCCAAAAGACCCATTGGCTGTCCAAATTATGATTAAGGATCAACATGCCGGCTATGTTTGTCGTGGGCTGCATACACAATTTCATGAATGGTTTGATAAGGGTTACAATGTAACCGCTACCGTTGAACGTATAAACGGAACAGAGGAAAGGCCTCAGATATACCTATATGTTAAGGTTCGGCCTTAGTAGTCACATATGACACGTAACATGCCTGCCACGCCTCTCGCTCTCGGGCGACGCGAAACTCTGGTGGGCCTTTTTTATGCGATTAGAAAAACCTACAACTGCTTGCGGGATGTTTTTGCATATATCGCGATCAGGCCGCATAAAAGGTAAAAGCCCGGCGTGATCCAAAGCACCGGCATTATCCCGTATTTTTCGGCAACCGATCCTGTCATCAAAAGAATAATGCTGGCAGTTCCCCATGCGCCGCCAACAACAAGGCCCATACGTCTGCCAAGGTTAAAGCCCTTTGCATAACGTGCCAGTGTTACGATAAGCGGATACGCCGAACCGCTGAAAAAACCGGTAATAAACAGAAGCGCAACCGCAGCCCTATGATCGATAAGCATCAGGTAGCCGATCAAAAAAGGCACGCCGGTCGGCAGAGCAAGCGAACAGGCGAACAGCTCGCTTTTCTTGTGAGCCATGTACGACCAGAAAAACGTCCCCGCAACGGAACCCAGCGTAAGACACATCACCGCAACCCCGCCGAACGTCAGCTCGAAACCAAGCCGGCTAAGCTCCTGAGGGATCATCGCACACAACAGCGTAGGCGCCACTGTCGCACAAATTCCCATCGCCATAACAATTCCAAAGTTAACCTGCTCGACTTTGTAGCTGTTAGTCTCGTTATCTTCGGAGGCATTCTCGACAGCCATCTTGAGTCTTGCCGAGTACATCGCAATAAACGAAAGCACCGGCAGGATCGCCAGCAGGTATAGGCCCTTGAAGCCGAACCAAGAGATCAACCAGGCGCCTATGAAACCGCCGGACGCATAGCCCAGGTAGCCGGAGTTCAAAAACACCGAAGACACCAGCGACGGCGGGATCAAGTCGATCGTATGGACGCATCGCAACGCTTCCGGGTGTATAATAGCAATGCTGATAGCCGTAATAAGTATCAAAGGAACGCTGAACCACGCCGATACCGGAGCCGCAGGCAATGCCGCGATACCGCATATCGACCCAATGAAGATCAGGCCTATCGGAAGCAGCAGCGGAGAAGTCTTATTCTCACGGATGTGGCCTATTAGTATCTGGACAAAATTGCACGTAAGATGCATCACCGAAAGCAGTGCGATACCAACAGCCATCGAAATAGCAAAACGCTTTTGAACTGCGGGCATAATAACCGCGAGCAAACCGGCAAAAATATCTATCATAAAATGAATTGATGACAGGCTCAAAAGCTGAACCCACTGAAATGTTTTATTGTCCGAATTCATATCTGTCATGAGAATTAGTTGATATGCCCTAGACTTGTTCGCAATATATAATCATATAGCCAACTTTATTAATAGGTTTATGAAGAATGTCCCTGTGGGGTAGATTGATCTTGGAACTGACTTGGGTTTTGGTTTATTCTTCCGTGTACTTGTTCTACTATTAACTGAGCTATATACATTCCAGGCACTAACATAAAAGCGGCTGGTCCAAGATTAATTATCTCAAGCGTTAATGTCCCTTCAAAACCCGGGTGTACAGTAGGAGCTGTAAAATGGACAAGTAAACCGCAGCGAGCACGGCTACTTTTGCCTTCAATACGCGCTGCTAAATATGGCGGCTCTCCACTAATCGGCAATGCTATTTTTTCAATTGTCCTTGCGAGAATAAATTTCCCTCTCTTTAATTTGTATGGTCGGTCTTCTGTAAGTATCTCTTTTTTAGAGTGCCTCGCAAGATCATCTGACAAGCTTCCTGCTTCAGTCAAATCAACTACAAACTTGCCTGATTCAGGAATGATAATTTCACTATGAAGTTTCAAGTCTACTGAATGAGTGTCATATGGACAATGAGACCCCCCAACAGTTAGTTGACGCGGAGATGGTTCTGGATCTATAACTAATCTACCTTCATCTAATGCTGTGTGTATCTCACAGTTTGAAAGTATCATTAACAAATCTCTTTAATGTGCTCAGTTCGAACAGTTATTGATCGGCCATTCTCCAATGTTGGACGAGGTAAAGACACAAGCTGCAAATCATTTTCCTGCATCAATGGTGTGATTTTTATGAACCCACTAACAGGTTTATCTGATGCAGGTTTTCCTTCGAATTTCAAATCCTCTTTTGTTGCAAAAAGCGAAAACCCTGTATTATCAAACAACTCTCCCTGAACCGCAAACTCACCTGTAAACTGACCTGGTGATATCGTACAATCTAACCATTTATTTCCCATGAACAACCCCTTTCCCTTCATCACTCCTCTTGGTATTGATATGTTTGAATCGATTTTTTGTTCTATGTTAGCGTAATAGATCGACATATATACTATATATTAGTTAATAATTATATATAGCATATATGATTGTAACAAAAGCGAAATCAAATTGGAAGAGATAAATTTGGTACAATTCTACTAAAAACATTGATTCTTTGTGTTAATTTGCGACTAATTTAATCTTAAACCTGTTCACGATATATTTTAGCACCTACGGCGTTTAGTTTTTCTTCGATGCGTTCATAGCCTCGGTCGATGTGATAGACGCGGTTTATGATCGTTGTCCCCTCGGCAGCCATCGCCGCCAGCACCAGGGCAGCCGATGCCCTCAGGTCCGACGCCATAACAGGGGCAGCAACGAGTTTATCGACGCCTGCGATGATAACGGTTGCCCCTTCTTTACGCAGGCCGGCTGCCATCCGGTTCATCTCGGCAACGTGCATGAATCTATCGGGGAATATCTTTTCGGTGATAACGCTGTTACCGTCAGCCAGCGCCAGCAGCGCCATAAACTGCGCTTGCAGGTCCGTCGGAAATCCCGGGTACGGCTGAGTCGTAATATCGGCAGGCTTTACAGCCGTGCCATTACAAGAAACGATGCACCCACCCTCGGTTCCCTCAACCTTTACGCCGATGTTCTGAAGTCTATCGACAACAGCTACCATATCGTCAAGGCAGCAGTTGGTAAGTTCGAGTTTGCCGCCGGTGATGGCTGCCGCTGCCATAAACGTCCCGGCTTCGATGCGGTCGCCGATAACCTTGTACTCGACAGGGTTTAATTCTTCGACGCCCTCTATCGTCAGTCGCGGCGAGCCGATGCCCGTGATCTTCGCTCCCATCTTGTTAAGAAAATTCGCAAGGTCGGTTATCTCCGGCTCGCACGCCGCCGACTCGATTATCGTTTTGCCTTTTGCAAGCGTCGCCGCCATCAAAATATTCGCCGTCCCCAGCACCGTCGAGCCAAAGGGCCCGCCCAGAAAAATACTCTTGCCTATAAGCCCGTCTTTGGCGGTTGCTACGATGTTACCATTTTCAAGATGAATTTCGGCGCCAAGTTCACGCAACCCGCGAAGGTGAATATCGACGGGCCTATCCCCGATCGCGCATCCGCCCGGCATAGAAACAACTGCCTTTCCGCAACGGGCAACCAGCGGACCTAATATACAGATACTCGCACGCATCTTGCGAACAATATTATAGTCGCCAACGGGGTTATCGACATTCGTCGCATCGATAGAAATGTCGCCGTTATTTTTTCTCCGGACATTAGCACCCAGCGATTTTGTGAGCCTGCGCATCACCGCAATATCGGCAAGATCGGGGACACCTTTTATGACGCTGGTCCCCTTTGCAAGCAGTGCCGCTGCCATGATCGGAAGCGCCGCGTTCTTCGAGCCGCTGACAGCGATCTTGCCGTTAAGTTTTACCGGCCCTTCTATTTTGAATATATCCATATTTGATTTTCCTTGAAAATACACCCATAATCTAATACAAATAGGCCTTACTTTCAAGTTAACAATTAAGGGAACCTCTAATAATTCATTTTGGCGGACAAATGAATCTTTTTGATTCTGGGCGGTGTCAGGAAAAAACCGCCTTAGCTTTGGCTAAGGCTGATTTCCCTTCCTTGCCAGAATACAAAAATCTGCTACTTGCCGCTCAAAAGCAATTATCAGAGCTACCCTCTCTAGAAAGCGTATATGTTCGATTTTAATAACATTCTTGCCCAAGCCGAACTTGCTTTGCAGATCCACGTCATGGATATTATCACTTTGGGCGTTTGTTTCTTCGGTCTTCTGGGTTTTTTCGCATGGCTAAGCGGCTCCTTAGGTTCGCCCGATCTGTCCGCCTCACCGCCCCGTCGTAATTCCATCCCCCTCTTTATGCCCGTCATCTACGCCGGGATATGGATATTGCTCAGCGCTTTCGCCGCAACGCTCTCTTTCAAGGCAGGCGAAGGGCTCTCCGAGGTAAACCGGCAGTTCCTGGGATACCTGGCAATTGCAATAATCGACATCGGGCTGATAGTTTCGCTGCTGGCGTTTGCGTATGTACACTTCGCAAGAAGGCTAAAAGGCCTCGGCCTAAATCCCAAAACCATTATAAAGGACATTCCCGCTGCTGCTATTAATTATGTTTGCGTCCTCCCGCTGGTCATAGCCGCCGTTCTTATTGTCACATACGTTGGAGGACTTTTCAATTTCGAGCTGCAAACCAACGAGGGGCTTTCGGTGATCCTCGATTTTCCACAGCTTCACTTTAGAATACTGATGCTCTTTTTCACCGTGATCGTAGCTCCTGTGTTTGAGGAATTGCTGTTTAGAGGATTTTTCCAGTCGATGTTGAGAGGCTACACAAAAAAACCGTGGACCGCGATCTTCATAACGTCTGCGATCTTCGCAACCCTCCATCCGCTAACGCACTGGCCGGCACTGTTTATATTCTCATGCTGTATGGGATACGCTTACGAAAAAAGCGGCTCGCTGTTTAGAAGTATTATAATACACGCAATCTTTAACGGAATAAACGTAGCCGCCGCGATCATGACAACACCAGCGCAGTAAAAAGGGCCTGCCACCCCGACAGGGCCTTCTCACTATTATTTTTTTCGGAAGAGAAGAGTTTTATGATTTCTCTGCCCTTATTGCGCTCTACAGATGCGTAGGTTCATAAAATTTTCACAATCCCAATACATCGTTCATCGAATACCTGCCCGGTTCTTTGCCGGTAAGCCATTTAGCGGCTCGCAGCGCGCCCCGAACAAAGTTGTCCCGGTTATGCGCACTATGCGAGATCGTCACCGTCTCACCAAGCGTACCATATACAACCGAGTGTTCTCCTGTGATATCGCCGGCACGTATCGCGTGCATCCCGATCGTCCCTTCGGTTCGCAGGGCGTCTTTTCCTTCCCTGCCATGAACAAGGCATCCCGGAAAATCTCTGCCGGTTTCTTCGGCGATTTTCTCGGCAAGCGACAACGCCGTCCCGCTCGGCGAATCCTTCTTGAACCGGTGGTGTGCTTCGGTTATCTCAATATCATAATCGCCCCCAAGCATGACAGCGACTTTACCGACAAGCCCGAACAGCACATTCATACCGACGCTGTAATTAGATGCTTGTATCAGCGGTATCTTTTTGGCAGCGGCGTCCAGCATCGCATTTTGCTCGTCGCTTAGCCCCGTCGTCCCCAGCACCAGCGCGACATTGTTTTTAATACAATATTCAACCGCAGTATCCGTAGCCGCAGGCAGCGAGAAATCTATCATCACGTCAGCCGCTTTCGGATGCTCGCTGCTAAGGACCACTCCCATGCTCTCGGCTCCTGCCAGAAGTGCCGCATCTTTGCCCAGGTCCGGATGACCCGCCACATCGACGGCGCCTGCCAGCTCGAAATCGCCGCTCTGGGCCGCCAACGCCACGATACGCCTGCCCATTCGACCGGCAGCTCCGCTTACAACAAGTTTAGGTTTCATATAACACCTCATTTTTTTTAAGTTAATGTTTGCAATGTTCAATGATAAGTATAACAATACATATAGATATTACAAGTCAGGAACATACGTATAGACAAGACGTAGCAATAATAGAGTTTACAGTAGCTTAAAAGGTTAAGGAGAATTGAAATGTCAAAATACATCATCACATTGGCAGCTTTGCTGGCCATGGGAATGCTCGTTACCGGCTGTGAGAACGATGCCGGGAATCAGGCTCTGTTAGGGGCAGGTCTGGGAGCAGGTATTGGGGCTATAGCAGGCGATAGCGACGATGCCCTGACAGGTGCCGCCATTGGCGCAGGTGCCGGATACCTTCTCGGCAGCGGGTCCGATAAACAAAAGGCCCAGCAGCAAGAAATTGCACAGATACGCGCCGAGCAGCAGATCGTCAGCGTCTGGATTACCAACTCTAACGGCTCAAAAATTGAGGTTAAGCTACGCAAGTCAGGACCTAATTTCATCGGACCCAAGGGTGAAACATATTCCTCGATGCCCACAGAGGACCAGCTAAGACCCGTATACGGATTCTAAACGCCATAGCAAATGAGCTTTAAACAGCCCTCGCAGGCAGGAAAGTGGGGGGGGTTCGCTTTTTTTGGGGGCGAATGTCTGGTCCCCGCATCAATGGGCGCATACCCCCAAAAAACCCAAAAATTACACCCCGCAAGGGGCTATATAGCTATTCACTAAGACCTCTTCACAGCCCAAAAATCACGAAAATCACCCACATAAAAACACTATTTTCTTGAATTCCCACACCTTTTTTGGTATAATAACAATCGGATGGAAATGGGGATGCAGGGACGTGAAAACTCTTGATTAGCAGCTTTTTGCGGGGGTGTGGTGATGAGGTCAAAACGAAGAATTTGCGACAGTTGTCAGTTTTCAATCATCGGTGATGGGTCAGCGGATATCGTACGCCTTTGCCGGCGGATCAAAGACACTGTAAACGGCATCGCGGGCGGGGCATGCACTCAGCGTTTGATCCCGCTTACAAGGGGTAAGTTCGCTGTCGTTGACGCAAAGGACTACCCGCGTCTTATCCAGTACCGTTGGTTCGCCGAGAGATCGGGCCACACGTTCCACGCCGTTCGCAGGCAGAACGGAAGAGCGGTAAAGATGCATCATCACCTGATGCGAACCCCGAAGCATCTGAGCGTCGGCCACTTCGATCACGACGGACTGAACAACACAAGAAAAAATCTGAGACTTCGCGCCGTAGAAAGGTTCACAAAACCGCAACGCGACCTCTCAAACTTCGGACTGGAATAAAAAAAAGGGCAGACCCGAAAGGGTCGCCCTTGTTTGTTTACTATGACCTGAAAACGCGTCACTCAATATCCCACTTCAAAGACAGCGGTACTCAAATGTATTTTTACGGTGCTTCGACTTCTATCGTCGGCACCTGAGGCGCAGGCGGAATAGGCGCAGGCGGAATAGGCTCTATAACTCGCATCATCTTCCACCTGCCCTGCATGAAACGGATAAAGAAACACACCGCAAGTGAACAGATAAAGCTCGTCGTAAACCCCCATATAACATATATACCCCAGCCCATCTTCATCGCGATATAACTGGGCAGCACCATCACGATCCAGCTCAGACTAAGCGACAGATACATCACAAAACGCGTATCGCCGGCACCTTTCAGCGTTGCGGAAAATATAATGTTCCCCGTGTCGAACAAACAATACAACGCAACAAAATACAACAGCTTAGACGCGATGTCCCTGCACGGGGCAAACGCCGCCGGATCGGCATTGGCAGCAAACGGAGCCAGGAAAACATCCGGAACCAAAACAAACGCCGCCGAAACAATAACCATATACCCAAAGCACATCATGGACGCCGACCATGTTGACCGCACAGCCAATGCGGGACGATCACTGCCCAGGTATTGACCCACGAGAACATTGACCGCCATCCCCATCCCACTCATCGGAACGAACCCAAGCATGTTAAGTTGAAAAACCACCACCGTCGCCGCCAAAGCAACCGCGTCGATCTTGCCTACGAAAACCATAAACATTGTAAACGCAGAGACGTCCAGCATAAAGTGAAAGCCGTTGGGCAAACCGAATTTCAATAACCTGCCGAATAGTTCGGGCTCGAATTTAAAACCGGCACCGGTGTTAAACTGACGACGATTAGCCGACGACAAAAATATCGCCACATATACAACCGCTGCCACAGACGCCGCGATAACCGTTGCAACCGCAGCCCCTTTAACACCCATGCGCGGAAAGCCGAACTTACCGAACACCAGACAATAATCCAGAACCAGGTTAACTGCATTACCCAAAAGGTTAACCCACAGAACCGTCCACGTCTTGGACCTGCCGGTATAGAAACATGAAATAGACGAACCTATCAGGCTCGGCAGCGCACTAAAAGTAATGACTTTGAAATAAGTTATCTCGTACTGACGAAGCTGATCGACATGCCCTATCCATCCGAAAATATATTTCGCCGCTGGGACGAGCAGCCACATCAGCATCCCTGCGACAACCGAGAAATATATCGCCTGCCAAACGGCTGGGCCTATGCGATCCTTTTGACCCGCGCCGTAGTACTGAGCGACGAAAGTGTTCGCATAGCTCGCGGTACCCATAAAGAGCGCTACAAAAGTAAAGTTCGTGATCCCCGCCTGCATGCTGGCACTCATCGCATCCTGATCGTACCACATAAGGAACATGCGATCGACGAACATCTGAATAGTAAGCGCGCTGGAGCTTAGAATAAGCGGAAACGCAACACGCAAAACCTCCGCAAACCCGCCTTCGCCACGCCATCTGTTTTTAAGTGTCGATGTGATCATGATGCACTCTTTATACTTAAAACCGGCAACAAATGCCACCTTCAACAAAAAAAGGGCGACCCAAAAGGATCGCCCTTGCTATTGACTATAAACTAACGACCAACGACTAGAAACGCGTTTACGCATTTCTAAGCACTGCCTGTGCCGCTGCTAATCTTGCGATTGGCACGCGGAACGGTGAACATGAAACATAGTTCATGCCCGCACGATAGCAGAAGTCGATGCTGCTTGGCTCGCCGCCATGCTCGCCGCAGATACCGATCTTAAGGTTCTTACGTGTTGTCCTGCCAAGATCGATTCCGATCTCAACCAGCTTGCCGACACCGGCCTGATCAAGTGCCTGGAACGGATCGACAGCGTAGATGCCCTTGTTAACATACTCGCCAAGGAACTTACCGGCGTCATCACGTGAAAAACCCATCGCCATCTGAGTAAGGTCGTTCGTACCGAAGCTAAAGAACTGTGCCTCGTTTGCGATCTCGTCAGCAGTCAGTGCCGCTCTAGGAACTTCGATCATCGTTCCGATCATATACTTGATCTTCCTGCCCTTTTCCTTGAACACTTTGTTGATCTCGTCGATGACATCCTTCTTAACCAGTGCAAGCTCTTCGACAGCACCGACCAGCGGGATCATGATCTCAGGAAGAACAACCTTGCCGCCCTTCTTGACGTTAAGAGCCGCTTCGATGATCGCGCGTGCCTGCATCTTATAGATAGCAGGATACGTAACTGCCAAACGGCAACCGCGATGACCGAGCATCGGGTTGAACTCGTGAAGCTTTTCAACTTCTGCTTTAACGAACGAAGGTTTAACCTTCAGACGTTTTGCCATTTCCTTCTGGCTGGCAGCATCCTGAGGCAAAAACTCGTGCAGCGGCGGGTCCAACAGACGAACTGTAACAGGCAGACCAGCCATCGCCTTAAAGATACCTTCAAAGTCCTTACGCTGATACGGCAGCAGTTTCTTAAGTGCTCCCTCAAACTGCTTCTTAGCACCGGCGAACTCTTTCTTAACAGCCTTTTCTTCCTTAGGCGTCTTCGCCTCCTCAAGCTGTTCGAGCATCAGTGCATAATCGTCGGCTGCAAGGATCATCGAACGTACAGGCCAAATCCTCTCACCTTCAAAGAACATATGCTCTGTCCGGCAAAGGCCGATGCCCTCTGCGCCGAACTCGCGTGCTCTTATTGCATCGCCCGGCGTGTCAGCATTGGTTCGTACACCAAGCTTGCGAACCTTATCGCACATCGCCATAAACTTGCCAAAATCACCGCTAAGCGTAGGCTCTACCGTCGCAACCGAGCCCTTGATGACCTGTCCGAGCGTACCGTCAAGGCTGATCCAGTCACCCTCTTTGATCGTTGTTTTACCAACGGTAAACTTCTTGGTCTTTTCATTAATGCTAAGATCGCTAACACCTGCAACACAACACTTACCCATACCGCGTGCAACAACCGCTGCGTGCGAGGTCATTCCGCCGCGAGCAGTGAGAATACCTACCGCCGCGTCCATGCCGCCGATATCTTCCGGGCTGGTCTCCATGCGAACAAGGATTACTTTTTTATGTTTCTTCTTCCAGGCTTCTGCATCGTCAGCGGTAAACACTACCTGTCCCACAGCAGCACCCGGCGAAGCGGGTAAACCCTTGGTCATAACATCGCGTTTGGCCTTAGGATCGAACGAAGGATGCAAAAGCATGTCAAGCTGTTCAGGCTCGACGCGCGTTATAGCAACCCTTGGACTGATCATTCTTTCCTTAACCATATCGACGGCACACTTTACTGCCGCCGCCGCCGTTCGCTTACCGCCGCGCGTCTGAAGGATGTAAAGCTTGCCAACCTGGATCGTAAACTCCATATCCTGCAT